>CAYVUI010000028.1:0-40147 GCA_964454745.1 uncultured Pirellulales bacterium
CTTGAATTTACCCTGTATTTTGGGCAATTAAGAGAGTTTTATGAGTGAAGTAACGAAAAAACAGGTAGCGCGTGAGACGCAGGTCTACCAGATCTCGACGATGGTCGCGGGCGATTTCAGCCTCCAGGAGGTGCTCGATAAGCTTGCGGAGATCACCTGTCAGATCACCAAGGCCAGTTCCTGCTCGATCCGGCTTTTCGATGAGGATGCCGGCGAGCTTCGCATGCGCAGTACATACAACCTTTCCGAGGAGTACCGCAACAAGGGCGATGTGACCCGGGAAGACCCGGTGATCAAGCAGGCGTTTGCCGGCGAGGCGGTGGTGATCGATGATTCCCGGGATGATTCTCGGATTATCTATAAGGACGCGACGTATCGTGAAGGGCTGATCAGTCAGCTTACGGTGGCGATGATGTTCCGCAACCGGCCGATGGGTGTGCTGCGTTTGTACAGCCAGCAGCCGAGGGCGTTTGACCAGGACGATATCTTTCTTGCACGCCTGGTCGCCAGCCAGTGCGCGGTGGCGATTACCAATGCCCGTTTGTACGGTCAGGCGCTGGAAGGGGCCCGGATCAGTGAACAGATGCGTCTGGCGGGGATTATCCAGCGCAGGATGATCCCGGAAAGTGCGCCCAAGATTGCGGGCCTGGATGTCTCCGCGGCCTATCAGCCATGTTTCGAGATCGGCGGTGACCTGTACGATTTTATCCATATCAATGACCATACGCTGGTTGTGGCGGTTTCGGATGTCATCGGCAAGGGGATTCCGGCGGCGATGATGATGAGCATGTTCCGGGGGACGATCCGGGCGTATTCCGACGGCGGGTACGAGCGGCACACGATGTCCGAGATCATCAATGAGCTCAACCGTGTGGCGATTCGGGAATGCCGCAACGGGGAGTTTATTACGTTGTTTATCGCCCAGATTGACGTGGACACAATGCGGATGACCTACTGCAACTGCGGGCATGAGCCGACGCTGCTGGTTCGCGGACGTGAAATCTGCGAGCTGGAAACCGGCGGGCTGGTGCTCGGGATCAAGGAAAATACGCCATACGAGATCGCGACGGTGGACCTGATGGAAAAGGATTCGGTCCTTCTGTATACGGACGGTTTGATCGATGCGGTGGACTTCCAGGGCCAGTTCTGGGGCAAGGAGCGTCTTCTTGAGGTGGTGCGTCAAAGCGAGGGGATGTGCTCGGAAGGGCTGATCAGCAATATCCTTGGCTATCGCAGGCGTTTTGTCGGCCTGGCCAGCCAGGTTGATGACACAAGCCTGGTTTGCATACGGATGGATCAGAATGCGAATCGTGAATATTGCAGCAAGCAAAAGGGCACAGGTTGATGGTCATAACGATTGACGGCCCGGCGGGCAGCGGCAAGAGTACAATTGCAAGGCAGGCGGCTCAGGAGCTGGGCGCGGTTTTTCTCGATACCGGTGCGATGTACCGTGCGGTGACCTTTGCGGCAATCGAGGCGGGTCTGGATTTACAGGACGAAAGCGGGGTTGTCGCGATGATGGAGGCCCGGGATTTTCGCTTTACCGCGGGGGATTCTCACATGCATGTGGCAGTGGACGGGCAGGATATCAGCCGGGAGATTCGCGAGCCGGACGTAACGACGAAGGTGAAATATATCGCGGCGTCGGGCCTGGTGCGGGCGGTTCTGGTCCGCTGGCAGCAGGAATTTGCCGGGCAGTACGACCGCGTGGTGACCGAGGGCCGTGACCAGGGGACGGTGGTGTTTCCGGATGCGGCGAAGAAGTTTTTCCTGACCGCAGGGCTCAAAGAGCGTGCCCGGCGCAGGATGAAGGAGCTCCAGGACAAGGGCAAAGAGGTTTGCCTGGATGAATTGATCGAGGCGATCCACCAGCGGGATGAATCAGATCGCAATCGCAAAGTGGGCCCGCTGCGGAAGGCGGATGACGCAATCGAGGTGGATACTACGAACATGACGATTGAAGAGGTGGTCCAGGCATTGGTTTCGCACTGCCGGGAGGATTTTGGACAATGAGCTTTAAAACGGTCTTTCGCTCGATGTTCCACGGCTTTTGCCGGATGCTCTGCGTGCTGGGTGTATGGACCCTGTACCGGTTCAAGGTGTACAACAAAGAGAAAGTGCCTGACAAGGGGCCGCTGCTGGTGTTGTGCAATCACCAGAGTTTTCTTGATCCGATGTTTTGCCAGTTACCGGTCCGTCGGACGTTCCATTATATCGCGCGGGATACGCTGTGGACGGTTCCGTTTTTCGGCTGGGTGATCAGTAATTTGTATGCGATTCCAATCCGGCGCGGTGAGGCGGACCTCAAGGCCATGAAAGAGGTCATTAATGTCCTGAAGGACGGCAGGGCGGTAGTGATTTACCCGGAAGGAACCCGGACGCTGGATGGACGGATCGCGGATATAAAACCGGGATTTAGCCTGTTGGTTCGCCGCAGCGGGGCCAGCGTACTGACAATGGTAATCGAGGGCGCCCACGAGGTCTGGCCCAAGGGTCAGAAACGGCCCAAACTTCGCGGACGCATCGTGCTCAGTTTCGGGGATGTCCTGGACTGCAAGCAGGTCCGTGAGATGGGCGACGAGGCGTTTGCCCAGTGGGTGACGCACAATATGAGGCACATGCAGGCCAAAAGCAGGCGTTTTCTGGGCAAAAAGCCGTTTGATTATGATCAAGAGCCTGCCCAGGCGAGTAGAAACCCGGTGGAAACTGTTCAGGATCCGGCTGGGCAGTCCAGCGGCTTGGAAGGGAAAACATGATGGAAGTTCGTGTCGCGGAAAAATTCGGCTTTTGTGCGGGGGTCAAAAACGCGATTAAGATGGCCCAGGAAACCCTCAAAGACCAGGGCAAAATCTACAGCCTGGGTCCAATTATCCATAATAATGATGTGGTGGATCAGCTTGCCGAACAGGGATTGTGCCCGGTGGATTCGATTGACGAGATCGAAAAGGGGACGGTTTTGATCCGGAGTCACGGTGCGACCCGCGAGCAGCTTGAAAGATTGCGGGAAAAAAATCTCGGGATTGTCGACGCGACCTGCGTGCTGGTCAAACGGCTCCAGAAGATCAGCAGTGAGCTGCAGGGGGAGGGGTACGAAGTGGTCATTATTGGCGACAAGGGTCATCCGGAAGTAAAAGCAGTTGTCGGTTCCACGGAGGGCGTTCACGTGGTCGGCAGCGAGGAAGATGTTGATAAATTGCCTGTTAACAGTAAGTTAGGGATCATCTGCCAGACGACGCAAAGCCCGGAGCATTTTTCACGGCTGCTGGCGGCGATTGCGGCCAAGTCGTTTGTGGAGTTAAAGGTCATCAATACCCTGTGCCTGGAGGCCCGCCGGAGGCAGGAATCGGCGGTGGAACTGTGCCAGCAGGTGGATATCATGTTCGTCCTGGGCGGGCTGCACTCGGCGAATACAAAAAAACTTGCGGAATTGTGTAAAAAATATAATAATAATACGTTTCACTTGCAAAACTGGTCGGAACTTGATACAAATGCTCTTTCCGGCAAAAAGATTGCGGGTGTAACGGCAGGGGCTTCGACGCCGGACTGGGTGATCGAAGAATTTGTCCAGCGGCTGCGTGCATTTGAGTCGGCGTAACGAAAACGGAATTCAGGGATGAAAAGCATTGGCGAGAGTTTGCCAGTGTTTTTTTTATTGCGGATGTCCGGCGGTCGGGCGTTCGAGAAATGACAACCAGTAAAAAACAGTGTGGATGCGTGAATGTGGGGCGTATTCATACCGTGTAAAAAGACTCCACAGAGGTATGTTTTATGGTAGATTATAATTTAATTCACAGGCTGGGGCTTACCCAGGAGGGACTCAATCAGCAGGTAGAAGCGCTTTTCCAGGACGAGCATGATTTGATGCTGCGGGAAGTACTCGACCAGAAGGTCGAAGCGCTGACACCGGGCACGATTATTACCGGGAAAATTGTACAGCATATTGGTAATGATGTGATCGTGGAGCTGGGTCTCAAGAGCGAAGGTGTGATTGAAGCTTCCGAATTTGACGATTCCGCGGACATCGTCGAGGGCAAGGAAGTGGAAGCGATGATTGAAGAAGTCGATGCGGACGGCGGCGGGATTCTGCTGAGCAAGCGCAAGGCGGACCGTATCCGCGGCTGGGAACGCATCATCGATAATAATGAAGAGGGCGACGTGGTGGTCGGTACGGTAACCCGCCGGATCAAGGGCGGCCTGCTGGTCGATATCGGCGTGCCGGTCTTTCTGCCGGCTTCGCAGGTCGATATTCGCAAGCCCGGCGATATCTCGCGGTTTATCAGCCAGGATATCGAGTGTAAGATTCTCAAGATCGACGAAGAGAACCGCAATATCGTGGTCTCCCGCCGGAAACTGATCGAAGAGCAGCGCAACATCAGCAAGGAGAAGATCCTCTCGGAGATCGAGGTCGGTCAGCTCCGCAAGGGCGTGGTCAAGAATATCGCGGACTTTGGTGTCTTCGTGGACCTTGGCGGTCTCGACGGTCTGCTGCACATTTCGGACCTGAGCTGGGGCCGTGTTTCGCATCCGTCGGAGGTTGTGGACCTGGACCAGGAGATCGAATGCATGGTCATCGGCGTGGACAAGGGCAGCGAGAAAATTTCCCTGGGTCTCAAGCAGAAGCACGAGAGCCCGTGGGAAAGCGTCGAAGAGCGTTACCCGATCAATGCGACCGTTCGCGGTACTGTTGTCAATATCATGAACTACGGCGCGTTTATCCGCCTGGAAGAAGGGGTCGAGGGCCTGGTGCACATTTCGGAGATGTCCTGGACCAAGCGGATCAATCATCCCGGCGATATCCTGAGCCTGCACGAAGAGATCGAATGTGTCGTTCTCGACGTGAACAAGGAAAAGCAGGAGATCTCGCTGGGTATCAAGCAGCTTGAGACCAACCCGTGGACCGTGGCGGCCCAGAAATATCCTCCGGGCACGATCGTGACGACCAAGGTTACTTCGCTGACGAATTACGGCGCGTTTGTCGAGATCGAGCCGGGCATTGACGGGCTGGTTCATATCTCGGACCTGTCGTGGACCAAGAAGTACAACCATCCCAACGAATGCCTCGAAAAGGCACAGGAGCTTAAGTGCGTAGTGCTTGAAGTGGATGAAGGCAAGCAGCGTGTGTCTTTGGGTGTCAAGCAGTTGACCGAAGACCCGTGGGCCCGTGCGATCCCCGAGCGGTACATCCCGGGCCAGATCGTCAGGGGCAAGGTGACCAAGATGACCAACTTTGGTGTCTTTGTCGAGCTGGAAGAAGACCTCGAAGGCCTGCTGCATATCTCCGAGCTTTCGGACGAAAAGATCGAAAAGCCCAGCGATATGGTCAATGTCGGCGACGAGCTCGAGGTCAAGATTCTCCGCGTGGATACCGAATCCCGCAAGATCGGCCTGAGCCTGCGTCGTGTCCAGTGGGCAGCGGAAGACCAGCAGGGCGAAGGCGAAGCCATTAAGGATGTTGAAGAGGCTTCTGTTTCTGATGTACAGGAAAAGGAACGCCGCGGCGGTCTGGACGATCAGTCGATGGGCGGCGGCCTGGGCGACCAGATTCGCTTTGCACAGGAGAAAAAGGACGAGTAACCCTGTCCTGTTCTACCTGAATTGATGGATACCTGACAAACCGGGTCCTGGAAATCTTCCGGGATCCGGTTTTTTTGTGTCCTAAACCAGCGGCTCAAAACGGACGATATAGAGCGTAGCCTTGCCCGGAAGGGAAAAGGCGGGTTTGTCCGATAAGGTTCCGGATATTGAACCTGACAATTGAGTCGCCCGAGAGCCGGATGCGAGAACATCAGGCGGGGCAGGAGGCATGGCCATCGTTTTTGACGTAACGGTAAAAGAGTATCTTCGAGAAATTGACCAGGCGGACCTGCTGACCTGGGAACAGGAGCAGGAACTGGCCAAAAATATTCAGATTGACAACGATCCCGAATCGCGGGATATCCTGATTCGCAGCAATTTGCGGCTGGTGGTCAATATCGCCAAGTCGTTTTCCGGGCCGAGCCAGACCTTCGGCGATTTGATCGAGGAGGGCAACCTCGGGCTGATGCGCGCGGTCGATTCGTTTGACCCTGAGCACGGGGTGCGGTTCAGCACCTACGCGGCCTGGTGGATTCGCCAGGCGATTAAGCAGTCGATTTTGTCCAATTCACAGATTCTGCATATCCCGACGTACATGGTGGACCTGCTCAACCATTACCGCGGTACGATCCAGCGGCTGGAGGCCAAGCTGGGAACCGCCCCGACGGTGGAGCAGATCAGCAAAGAAATGAAGCTGCCGCTTCGCAAGGTCGAGGCGATTGCAGGGCTGTGTGATTCCGTGCGGCCGGGTATGGTCGACGGCGATGACGAGGCCCCCGGGCTTGAAGAGACGCTGTGCGACGAACGGACGAAAGTGCCGGGACAGTCGCTGGTGGAAGATGAACTGCTGGTTCACGCGGTGGAACTGCTCGATCAGCTCGAAGAGCGGCAGGCGGAGATTTTGCGGCGCCGGTTTGGACTCGACCGCCAGGAGCCCGAGCAGTTAAAGGATATCGCCGAGAGTATGAACCTGACGCATGAACGTGTACGCCAGCTCCAGCATGAGGGCCTGCGGACGCTGCACGAACTGCTGAGTGATTGAGAGAAGTTTGGTTGAAAAGTGCAGGTAATATTTCTTACGGCAGGGAATTATCCAGCCAGTTTTCGGATAGTTTTATGACTTCGTGGATGTTCACTACGCCATCTCCAACATTGGTTGGGGCGATATCCGTCAGATATATACCGCCTCTCTGGTTCCATTGGCGGATAAAAGCTACAATATCATCCAGCAATATTATAGAATTGCTATAATCCTTTTTAACAATGTCACAGTCAGGATTTACTCCTGGATAATTCAACCACCGATTGTGAGCAAAGGCAAAATCCGCCCAGTCTCGGTAATTGACTATATGGTCAACTTCTGCTGGCTGGACATCTGCTGATATATCCATGAGCAGCCATTGCTGTGCCAGATAAGAAAAATCGATGTTTTCAACTCCATCGGGGCATTTAAAATCACCTTTCTGTACGTATTGCCATGCAAGGCGGGGATAATCGTCATTTTCAGGGCACATACGCCAGACATCCTCTGTTCCATCTTCTGAATCCCATAAAAAATCCCAGTGATAAAAATTAGACTTTATTTTCATCTGTGACGTTGTTCTTCCGCTGCCTCCTTCACTTGTGTTTTGGCCTGTAGTATTCTTGTCCCAATAACTGCTAATAACTGTCCCGTCTCCACCTGTGTAATCTGCTACTAATCCGCCCATATACAAACAGCCTGCAACAGGACCGCAAGCGTAGCTATTTATTATAGTACCGCGATTTACACCAACCAGCCCCGCCGCATAATTGATTCCTGTTCCATTTACCTCGGAAGAAGAATAACAATTCTTGATTATCCCTGGTGTCCAATTTTCACTAACCAAACCACCAAGCCATTCATCACCAAATATTTGACCCGAAGAAAAGCAATTTTCAATATTTGTGCCAGACAAACCAATTAAACCACCGATATGTTTACTCCCAATGATTGTTGCATCAGCTGAACAATTCTTTACTGTTGCATCTAAAGGAACGCTCCCTATCAATCCCCCAATAACATTGGAAGCAATCACTAAACTATTTTGTACATGGCAGTTCGTAATTTTACCATACATTATTTGACCTGCCAGGCAACCTACATAACTTGTACCTATAAGAAATTCTGTTTCTCCCTCGATGTAAAAATTGTTTAAGGTAAGATTTTTGATATCCCCGTAGAAAGTACATCCAAATAAACCTAAGTAATCCCTGTCAAGAATAATCATTTCTACATTGGAAATCGTATGCCCATTTCCATTAAATACACCTGTAAATCGAGTTGAAGCAATGCCGACAGGAGTGAGTGTCTGGCCGGTCATATCGAGGTTGTTAGTCAATTTAAAATACTCATCCCAGTCAGCGGAGGTATTCATCAGCTCCAGCCAGTCATCCACGGTTGAAATCAGGTATGGGTCCAATTGTTCACCCGTTCCGCCGGAATAATGCCCAGCAAAGGCACAAACACAGGAAAACAGGCTTATTAGACAAAAAAAGCCTATTCGATGTCTTATTTGGAGAATCATCATCCACTCCTCAAACTTAGTTTTATTTCCAATTAAACTTTACAAAAACATAACCAATCATGCCCGATTTGTCAAGAAAAAAATTATATTTGGTGCAGATTTATCTATTTTGATATTTAGGTAAATGGTGGGTGCAACCCACCCTACAAAACTTCTCTTCATGGTAAAAAATTACTCACCATGAAGGAACTGAAGTGATTGAAGATTATAACAAAAATCAATCTTATTTCTACTGTCTACCGATTGCATTCGCACATCTGATAGACCTTTTCCGGCAGGGGTTTAAAGCCTGTCCGGTATGCCGGCGACGCTGCTTTGAGCCGGTAGTCGCCTTTTTCGAGATTTACGAACATTGGGTCGGCGATGAGAAAATCGCCGCCTACCTCGCTCATCTCCAGCCATTTTTCCATCGAGACCATCGCCTGGTCGTGTATGTACCGAACCTTAATATCGTCCGTCGGCGGCTGGATGAGGTTACCGCGGAAGATGGCCTTTTCCGGCGAACAGAGCTGGCCGTACTGGCCGGTATGGTGGAAGAAGCGGGCGTTGGGATTGGTCCAGGTAAAGATGTTGTTGATAAAGCGGTTGTTGCCCATGGGGTACCGCTCGGACCACTGGCAGATATAGGCCTGGGCGTAATGGCCGTCGATGCAGATGTTGTTTTCGATTACGTTATCGCGGCCGCCGCCGATGATGACCGTGCCCATGAATCCGCCTTCGACCAGGTTGCCGTACACGTGCGTGCCCGAGGAGGGCAGGTCGAGGTAGATGCCCCAAGAGAAGTACGGCGTGGTGTATTCGCCGATGGTATGGCCTTTCATGTCGAACCATGAACCGATGCGGCCGTACCCGCCGGGGTCGTGTACGTGGTTGTAGCGGATGATATTGCCGCGAAGGTGCTCGTTATTGTCCGGGTCCATGTGGATGTCCCAGCCGCCCCAGGAGGCCACGGTATAGATCGGAGCGGTGTCTTCGGTCGTCAGGTTGGTATCGTGCACGTGGTTGTACTCGACGAGCGTATTCGACGAGGCATTGAGGCTGATGCCCCAGCGGTAGGTATCGTGCACGTGGTTGTTGGTGATGCGGGTCTTATCCGCGGCGATGATGTACATCCCGCCCTGTTCCATGGTGTTGAGCAGCCCGTTGTGATGGATGTGGTTGCCGGAGATGACATTGTCGGTTGTGAGGTGGTTTTCGAGAACCTTGCCGATGATGCGGATTCCGCCGGCGCCGGTGTTGGTGATCTCGCAGTTGAGGATGCGGTTATGACTGCTGCCCGAGTGCATGTCCACGCCGATGGACCCGGTGTAGCGGATCAGGCAGTTATTCAGCGAGCAGTTCGAGCCGGCCATGAGCTTGACCGCGGTTTCGCGGGAACCTTCGAGGGTGAGGTTTTTAAAATGGATATTCCGGCAGTTGCGGAGCAGGACGATGTTTTCGATCGCGCTGACGGCGGCCAGGCCCGGCACCTTGCTGATCGGGTAATAGTAAAGTATTGCCGTGTCCGGGTCGATGTAGTATTCGCCCGGGGCGTCGATCAGGGCCAGGGCATTTTGCAGGTGGAACCGGTCATTGACGGTAAAGTGCGAATGGATTTTTTCGCCAAAGTGGATTAGGTTTTCTTCATTGTCGATCTTTTCGACCACGTAGGTTTTACTCCCGTAATTGTGGCCGGGATACATATGCAGCTGCAGGTGTTTGGCGTCGGTAAGGTCGCTGGTGTCAAGCTGGGCAGGGTCGAAGGCCATCACCTGGTGGTTATCGGGGTCTTTTATCTCCGGGATGTATGCGAATCCGCCGTGGAGGGGATTGGCCGGGTCGAAGTTGGGCCGGCGGGCCAGGTGCATCCGCGGATTGGGGTGGTACATTTCGTATAAGTGCCGCGGCTTGGAAAGGTCGAGCTTCAGGCCGCTGATGTCGGCTTTGTAGATCGTGTCGGTATGCTTTGTCCAGTTGATGACCGGCTTCATGCCCGAGAGGGTCACCTTGTGGCCTTTGATGGGTTCAATCGTCAGCGAGGCAAACTTTCCCGGGACGGTGATGGGCTTGTCGAGGTAATAAATCCCGCGGTGCAGGCGGACGGTATAATTGCGGTCCGCTTTGTCGGCGGCTTTGTCATTTATGACGGTATCGATGGCTTTTTCGAGCGTTGCGAACGGTCCGCTGGCGGAATCGCTCGCGGGTTTGGCGGCCATGCCATCGCTGGTGTCCGCGCCGTAAGGGCTTACGTAGTAAACGGTGTTTTTCGCTGCCGGCGCTGCGAAAACGCAGGAGGCGGTGATTATGAGTGATACGATGCTAAGTGCGATTGCGGTTTTACGAAGATTCATGTTTTTGGCTCCTTATTGGATGGTTATTTTGCATTGGTAAATGTGCAGTCGTGAATTTGGACCTGGTTTTGCCTGGAGTGCGGGTTTTTCATTTGCACGCGGTTCATTTCGAGGCCCTGTACGTCGTGGAAAACGATGCCCGGGCGGGTGTCCGCCTCTTTGGCGGTTACGGTTACATTGTTCATGTAGAGGTCCTTGACGTGGCGGATGAAAAAGCCGTACGCCGGGATTTTTCCGAGCATTTTTTCGCCGGGTCCGCCTTTTTCATTTTCGCGAACCGCCAGCGGGGACTCATAATCCCCTGCGTCTTCTCCGCCGGGGACGAAAACGGTGATGTTCTCAAGGTGCAGGTCCTCGATGGGGTGGCCGGGGATACCCGTCAGGTGTGATGCGTACTGGTTGTTGCGAACCGAGGCGATGACATTGGTGATCCGGATGTGCCGCATTTTGCCCACCGGTGTTCCTTCCGGGCCTCGGGCACGGTTGCCCAGCCGCAAAAAGAACGGGGTATCCGCCACATCCCGCATCGTGATATTATCGACCGTGATATACTCCATGGTCCCGCCGTCGACGATCTCCAGCGCCAGGCCCCAGCATTTGTCAAACACGCAGTTGCTGATCGCGATATTTTTGAATCCCCCGTTGGTCTCGGTGCCGAACTTGATCCGCGAGATCCGCTTGATGCCGCCGCGTTTGGCGTGGTAGTCGCCCTCGTCTTTGAAGGTGCCGTCCAGCACGGTGCCTTCGTGGTAGCCTGAGAGGATGCAGTTGGTGATCGTGACGTTTTCGGTCGCGCGGGCGTAGCCGAGTGCATAGGACGATTTGAGGCACAGGCCGTCGTCGTCGGAGTTAATCATCGTATTGGAGACCATGACGTTCCGGCAGCAGTCGATGTTAATGCCGTCACGCTGGGTGTCGATCAGGAGATTGTCGATAGTTACGTTATCGCATCCGGTCAAAAGGGCCGCGAAGTGCCCGCCGCGATGAATCGTAAAGTTGGTCAGGGATACATTCCTACAGAGTTTGAGGGCGATGGCCTTGTCGCCGCCGCCGTCGGGGGGCAGGCCGCCGGTCATTCCACCGCCGTCGATGGTGCCCGGGCCGGTAATGGCGATATTTTCGAGATTTTCGCCCCAGATCAGGGAGTTATGAAAATGGCTGTGGCCGAAGTCCTGGTAGAGTTCAAATCCCGGGTCTTCGGGCAGGTCGTAAGCGTTGATATTGTTGCCTGCGCCGAGGATTTTTGCCCCGGCGAGCAGCCGAAGCTCGATATGACTCTTTAACCGGATCGATCCGCACAGGTAGGTTCCCGCCGGGAAGAGGATTGTTCCGCCCCCGTTTTTTGCGGCCGTGGTGATCGCACGATTTACGGCGTCGGTATCGAGGGTTTTGCCGTCGCCGGCTGCGCCGAAATCTTTTACGGTAAAGATGTTTGCAAAAGTCGGCAGGGTCAATAGAATCAGGACGACTGCGGTGACCGGGCGAATGGTTCTTGCTGGATTCATTTTGGGCTCCGTATCAGATTCGTTATTGTTGACGTTCACGATACGCCGCCATTTTATCAGGATTGCAGTCTTTTTCAAGGTTTCACTTTTGAGTGTAAATGGATCGTTTTTGTAAAGGATTTATTAAGAATGAGGTTAACGCGGCTTATTATTGTGACTATTATGTCCCTGGTTTGTGCTGGTTTTGGCGAAACGAGGAATTTGTATGTAACTCCTGCGGATGCTGATTCTTCCCAGGCACTTGTGAAAGGGGAGGCCGGGAAAAGTGGGGAATCCGTCAAAGGGCTTAAAAATGTCCTGCCGGTGATCAGAAAGTACCGCGAGAAGCATCCTGATGACGAAATTGTGGTGAACCTTACTGCCGGGCGATATTTTATGGATCAGCCGCTGGAGCTGACATACGAGGATTCCGGCAAGCCGATGGGCAAGACGATATTCCGGGGAGCCAAAGACGGCAAATCCGTAATTACCGGTGCGATGGAACTGGATGGCTTCTACAGTCAGGGCGGTAACCTATGGCGGCTCAAGGTGCCCGCTGGGGTGCTGGTCGAGCAGCTTTACGTCAACGGCAAACGGGCGATACCCGCGAGGTACCCGAACCAGGGGTATCTGCGGATTCAGGAAAGCAGGGAAGAGGTCATCGAGCCGGGGGACCGCTTTGCGAAATGGTCGCGGTTTGAAATAACGGCGAAAGACGATAATCTCGAAGTTCTCAAAGGCATTGATTTTGACGCGGAAAAGCCGAGGGTTTCGCTTTTTGTGCAGTGGAGCAGCGAGATTCGGAATATCCAGGGCTATGACGCCGAGGAGGGGGCTATCCGGTTTGAGGGTATGGGCGAGCGTCCGTGGAACCCCCTGAGGGAGAATACTCCGTTTTGCCTCGAGCATTTCCAGGCCGCACTGGACGCTGCCGGGGAGTTCTGGTTTGACCAAACCAGCGGCATCCTTTACTATATGCCTCGCGAGGGTGAGGATATCAACACCGCCAAAGCCGCGATCCCGGTAACGAAGGAATTGATCCGCATCAAGGGTGATTATAAGGCCGGCAAGCTTGTTGAGCATGTCTCGTTTGAGAATATCCATTTTGAGGGCTCTGTGATCGAGGTCTCAAAGGGTATTGCTCCCAACCAGGCCGGGGCATCTACGGAAAGTGTTATCACCGCGGATGGGGCGGAGTATTTGGAATTTACGAATTGCAGCTTTTCCATGCTGGGCCGATGGGCGCTGTGGCTAAAGTCGGGGTGCAAGTCATGCACGGTTTCCCGCTGCAGGTTTGATGACCTTGGTGCAGGTGCCATCCGAATCGGACCGGCTGGAGTGCCCGCGGATAATGAGAGCCGCACGCTTTTCAATACCGTCAGTGATTGTAAAATTTCCCGCGGGGGGCGTGTCGTCGCCAGTTCGGTGGGGATCTGGATCGGGCAGGCAGGCTATAACCGGATCGTGCATAACGAGATCTCTGATTTTTACTACAGCGGCATCTCCGCCGGTTGGATGTGGGGGTATTATCCGACCGATTCCAAGGGAAACGAGATCGGCTATAACCGGATTTACGACCTGGGCCATGACGTGATGAGCGACCTGGCCGGGGTGTATATCCTTGGTCCAAGCGAGGGGACGCGGGTACATCATAATGTGATCCACGATGTCACCTGCGACCGCTACGGAGCGTGGGGCATTTACATGGATGAGGGGGCGACGGGCGTTCTGTTCGATTACAACCACATCAGTAATTGCGAAAGCATGGCGTATCACCTTCATTACGGCAAGGATAACCGGGTCGAGAATAACCTCTTTGCGCTCAATCATTTTGCCCAGCTCCAGCGGGGCAAGACCGCGGAGCATTTGTCCCTCGCGGTGCGGCGTAACGTGATTGTGTTTAACGGTGATAAGGTTTTCTGGGGCGTAAACAGTTACGAGCCCTGGCTGGCCGATGACGTGATCCTGTCGGATAATATCTATGTCTGGGCTAACGAGCGGGGGATCATCAGTGATAAGGTCAAGAGCTTTTGCGGCATGGATTTTGAAACCTGGCAGAAATCGGGCAGGGATATCGGTTCCGTGCTGATTGTGGACAGTTTGCTGCCCGGCAAGATATTCAACCCGGCCCTGCTGCCTGATGAAATCCTCCAAAAAACAGGATTCGAGCCGTTCAATGTAAGCAATGCCGGAATTCGTCGATAAATCCAATCTCAGATTCAGGGCTTGATTTTCGCCCGGGTTGGCGATAGAGTGCGCGGGTAAGATCAATGGAATCACGGCATGGAGACAAATTGATGCAGAATTTTACCTTGAATGTACGAAAAGTAGACGAGGCCGGCTACGATGCCGCGCTGCTCGGGCTGTCGTACAATAAGAAAAAACCCGTCGATACGATGGAAAGTGTTGCGAAAAAGCTGGCCTTCAGCGACGGCGGGCACAATAAATTCCTCGAAAGCATCATTGTGTGGCTCGAAGTGCAGGCTCCGCGGTACTGGTGGCAGGAGGCCGATACGTTTCGCCTGGCTACCAAGCAGAGCGAGAGCACGATGCACACCCTTCGCCAGGAACTGCTCGCGGTGGATATGAACGATTTGGCGTCCGTGGAAAAATATATTGCGGAGAATTTTGAGCCGGGTTCCTGTGATGTTCATACTCTCGGGTTGATCCAGAAAGCGGTTGAGAGTGAGGACCTGGTCGAGATTAAAAAATGCCTGCCCGAGGGTTTTCTGCAAAAGCGGCTTTGGTGCATGAGTTATAAAACGCTTCGCAATATCATCCTCCAGCGGCGGACGCACCGCCTGCCGCACTGGAAAAAATTTATTGCCGATGTTCTTGACCAGCTTTCGCATGCTGAACTGCTGCCGGGTTTGAAGCCCGGGGAGGTTAAAGGATCATGACCGATTCGGGGGCGAAGGTCATTACGGTGGGGATCAGCCCCTGTTGGGATATTACCTGCAGGGCCAGGGGCCTTGACTGGGGGGACCATGCCACGATTGATTCGCAGGAAAAATGTGCCGCGGGCAAATCGCTCAATGTCTCGCGCGGGCTGTCCTGGATGGGGATCGAAAGCACCGCTGCCGGGCTCTGGGGTATGGAAGATTACGAGGTGATGCTCTCCGACCTGTTGAGGTTAAAGGGCAAAATTGATGTCTCGATGACCCGCGCGCCGGGCCGTACCCGTGAGAATGTCACGGTTATCGATACACAAAACCAGCGGGAGATGCATTTGCGGGCACCGAGCAGCCTGGCGAATGAGCAAACACTTACCGCCCTGCATGATGACCTCGATTTACTCGTACATGCAGGTTCGATTTGTGTATTTTCCGGTTCAATGCCCCCGGATGACATCCTGATTGAACAGATTATTGAAATTGTACGGCTGTGTACCGCGAGAGAAGCGTATGTCGTTGTGGATACGTCCGGGGATGCTTTGTCTCGAATTGTCCAGGCAGGGGGAATTGAGCTGGTAAAACCTAATCTTCCCGAATTGTCGCAGCTTTGCGGAAAAGAGATCGCGGAAGATGCAGACCTGGATGCGATTATCGAATCCGCCCGGACGCTTCTGGACAGGACAAATTCGGTTCTGGTCAGTATGGGCGAAAGGGGTGCCGTGCTGGTCGATAAAAACCAAGCAATCACTGCCAGGGCAGAGATACCAGCAGCGCAGGCAGGGGCATTCAATACAGTCGGCTGCGGGGATTCCCTGCTCGCCGGCTTTTTGGGTGCAAAAAGTAAAGGGCAGGGCGATTTGGAGTGTCTGCATGTCGCCGTGACATCAGCGACAGCAAGATTTCTCGGCTGGACCGGGCACAAGGATTACGAAACCTGCGAAAAGGAAATAAAGGTTACCTGCCGTGAAATTTGTTAATCCATTCGATCTGCCCGGCCGGTGGTACAAGGCCAACCTGCACTGTCACACTACGCTTTCCGACGGTGAGTTCAGCCCCGAGGTGCGCGTCGAGCAGTACAAGGCCAAAGGCTACGACATTCTTGCCCTGACCGATCACAGTAAAACCAACGCCGCGAAAGAGTTGAGCTCTGACGATTTTCTCGTTCTTTGCGGAGCGGAGCTGCACCCCGACTATCCGCATATCCGGGTGGATACCCCGCATCACCTGGTTTGTCTGAATATCCCCGAGGGCTTTGCGATGGAGGATGACAGCGATGCCAATGAGGTCGTCCGCCGGGTCAACCAGCTTGGCGGTGCGGTGATTTACGCCCATCCGTACCGTTATGGCCATACGATCAATCATCTTACCGCGGTGCATGACTACGCCGCTATCGAGGTATACAATGCATCTGGCTGGAAGGTCTGCAAAGAGGTCAGCAGTGTTCACTGGGATGACCTGCTGCTCGAAGGGCGGCGCGTGGGGGCGGTTGCGGTAGATGATATCCACTTCGGCCAGGATCTATTTCTCGGCTGGACGTGGATCAAATGCGAGCAGCTTAATCCAAAATCGGTGATCCAGGCCCTGCGGATGGGGGCGTACTATGCCTCAACCGGTCCGATAATCGAGGATTTCAGGGTTGAAAACGGTGTTGCCTCGATTCAATGCAGCCCATGCCGTGAAATTCGCTTGATCGGACAGTGCGAATACGGTAAATTGTTCAGATCGAAAAATGAGCCGCTGACCGAGGCGAAATTTGAGCTCTGGGAAGGCTTTCAGTACCTTCGGGCCGAGGTACGTGACGATGACGGAAATCTCGCGTGGAGCGGGCCTGTTTTCTTTGATAAGTAATTGCTGGCACAAGAGTTAATGAGGTGATGCTATGATATTTAATTTTCCGTTTTGGAATCCTGTGCTCCCCCATTTTAACATTGGTTCATTCAGCACGATCCTGGGCATTGCCGGTTTGATCTTTGCAATTGTCATGCTGGTGGACTGCCTGAAGAGAAAGCCCGTAAATTTTACCAATCCCATCTCCATCGAGGGGAAATATGACAAGATTATCTGGTCACTGGGTATCGTCTTGACGCTTCAATACTGGTTTTTGGGTGCGATTGTCTATTATTTCGTTGTAAAAGCGGACAAAGGAGATTCCTGAAAAGGCGAAATTTCGTCCTGTCTTATGCTACATTAAATAGCAAATGGCGTTTTTAGCCTGAAAAATGCCCTAAAAGTCAACAAAAACCACTTTTTGTGTCGAAAAAAGGAAATGACGCTATAATTTGCTGAGTATATACTGAAAGGAGTCGGTAATGAGGCATCTTCGACTTGCGATGCTGTTTGTCTCTATCCTGTGTGCGAACAGTTTTGCACTTCTTACGATCAATGGTGCAGTGGGCACACAAACCGTTGCAGCTAATGAGGATATTGTTGTTGAGGCAACCGGCGATATCAACGGTGTCGCAGCAGGGGCCATATCTTTTACTGGAGGTTCGGCCTGGACGCTGGATATCGCAACGGGCGGGCAGGTACGCAACAACAGCGCCACAGCGACGATTGCCGATACGGTGGCTCTCAACGACACTACCCTGAATATCAGCGGAACGGGTACGATCTCGAACGGAACGGGTTCCGCGATAGATATGGCCAACGGCGACGATATCGTCACGCTCAACATCGGGATCAACATCACCAGCGGCCAGGTTTCCGGCGGAAGCCACAACGTGGCCGATACGCTTAACCTGGCCGGCGCGACTGGGACCGGGACGATCGGAGTCAACCTTGCCAACTTTGAAATTATCAATAAAACCGGGGCCGGGACGTGGAATTTGAACGGGACGACCGGGTTTGATTCGGCGTTCAACATCAATGCCGGTTCGATTGCAGTCGGCGCAGCCGGAACGCTCGATGGTAACGCAGGCGGCGGGGGGCCGGGCAATTTGGTCCTTGCTTCCGGGACCTCTTTGACCCTTACCGGGATCGGGCAAAACATCGCAACCATGACAATCAACGGGGCGACATTCTCCAAGGACGGCGGAACGGCTTTTACCGCCACCAATACTACGATGACCACCGGAAGCATTGATGTGACTTCCACGGGTGGCGCGGTGAATTTTGGAATCACCGATATCGGAGCCGGCACCTTTACTGTGAACCAGACCGGCGGAACCGCTACGACCAACGGCTTGACCATTGGCGGCGGAACCGCGACGATCAGCTCAGCGATGACTGACCAGGGTGATATCGCCATGACCGGCGGTACAATGACGGTTGGCAGTACGCTGACAAATAACGACGCAGGGGCCGGAAACGGAGATTTAACAATCAACAGCGGTGCTTCGGTTTTGGTCACCGCGGCCGGTACTCTCAATAATACCCGAAATGTCAATATCGGCTCGACCGGTGCGGGTACGATGACCGTTACCGGGGCGGCGACCGTCGGCGGGGCGACCACCATTGCCGACAGCGGTTTATTGGCCGTTAACGGGACCTACGCAGGCGGCAATGCTATTGCGGTCAATTCCGGCGGGATTCTCGGCGGTTCAGGTGCGATTACCCATGACATTACCGTTGCCAACGGCGGTACGGTGAAGCCCGGCTCTTCGATTGGAACCATGAGCGTAACCGGGGCGTATGTTCACCAGGCCGGCAGTACGCTTGAAATCGAGGTAGGAAACAGCGGCGCCGACCAGGTCGATGTAACCGGCGCGGCGACCCTTGCCGGGACGCTGGATGTAAAACAGCAGGCCGGCAGCACGATTGCCGGCGGAACCCAGTACACGATTATCAAGACCACCGGCGGCATTGGCGGGGCCTTTGGCACTGTGACGGATAACTCAAGCATTCTCAATTTCAGCACGTCCGTGTCCGGCAATGACCTGCTGCTGACCGCGATCCGTAATGAATATTCGAGCTTCGTGACCGGGGGCAAGGCCACCGCAGTCGCCAAAGCGATCCAGCCCGTCGCGAACACAGCCACCGGGGATATGGCCACGATAATCAACACGCTTGACGGCATTACAGATTCTACCCAACTGACCGGTGCGATGGAGCAGCTCAATGCCGAGTCGCACTCGCATTACAACCAGGTAGCTATGGAGACCACGCAGGTCTTTACCGGTGCGATGGCCAGCCACTTCCGGGCGGCCCGGGCCGGGGAGAGCGACGCAATGTTTACCCCGTATTACGCCATGACGCAGGGTCCGCAGTTTGCCTGGAATATGGACAGCTACAATGACTGGGCGATGGCCATGCAAAGCGTTGGGGCCGTGAATACCAGCAAAACCGCGGCCAACAGCTGGGGCGACGAGAACAAGAGCGTTTTCGGCCGGTTTTTGGCCTACTGGGGTGACGAAGAGACCACCGCGGACCGGACCGGCTTTGGCTATGACGGTTTTGGCGGAATCGTTGGGATCGAGGAAAAGATCAGCGATACCTTCGTAGCCGGCTGGACCTTTGCTTATTTGCGAACCGAGATCGGAATGGACCAGGACCGCGGGCATGAAACGGTGGATCAGTACCGCGTGGGGCCGCATTTTACCAAGGATTTCGAGAATTTTTACGTGGATTTATCCGCGACGTACGGCTTTGGATGGCATGAAGGCCAGCGGAATATCAATATCCCCGGCCTGGTGCGTCAGGCGTATAATCAGCATGACAGCCATGATGCGACCATTTACGGCGGCATCGGCATGGATATCCCCCGCGGGAGGTTTACCCTCAGCCCGCAGGCCAGTTTGCAGTATCAGTACCTGTATATCGACGGTTACACCGAAACCGGGGCCGGGGCGGCAAACCTGCGGATGGATTCGGTCAGCACGAATTCGCTGCGGAGTACCCTCGGCGGGCGGGTCAGCTTTCAGCCGTATGACGAAAAGCCCCAATGCGTCTATTCCGTCTGGGGCGGCTGGGCGCATGAGTATATGGGAGATGACAATGACACCAAGGCACGGCTGACCGGCGGCGGAAACGCCTTTGCCATTGAGGGTTCAACCTCCGACCGCGACAGCTACTACTTTGGCGGCGGGATCAAGACGCCGATTCGAGAAAACCTGAGCGCCTTTTTTGCCTATAACGGGGAATTCAACGACAAGAGCGAGAACCATACCTTAAGTGTCTCGCTTCGCCTGCTGTTCTAAGCGGATGCTTGAAAAAACGGCGTTGGAAAATACGGGCCTGCTCTTGGAAAAGCAGGCCCTTTTTATATGGTATCCCTTGCCGCGGGCCTTATTTTCTGCGAATCAGTGAAAACAGGCCACCTGCGGCTAAGAGCATCAGTGTCGCAGGTTCGGGAACCTCGTTGTATGTTTTGTTGACGAAGCTTTCGCTTCCCTCACTGTCAAAGGCGATGACATGCATGCCGATGCGAAGTTCACCGGTCGAAAGCTCGTCGAGGACATCATCATACGTCTGATTGTTCTGCAGTGTATACGTCAGGCTAACCCATTCTGCGGGCTCTACACCCCATTTAGGTTGCGGATTATCCGGCTCGATACTGAACATACCTGTTGCATTAAATTGGGGGGTAATGCTGTTTCCCCCGGGCAGGTCGGGCGGGCTGACCGATCCGACGTCCTGCTCATCAAAATCGACCAGCGGCAAAGATTCGTCAATTGAGGCAAATCCGAGCAAAGAACCGTCATCGAAGTAAATTTCAGCAATAACGGATGCTTCGGGTCCGCTGTTTTTGAATAAAAAGGTTACATCCGATCCGGTTTCAATGACTTCAACCGAAAGCTGGGCCTCGCCAATAGCGGCATCGCCGGGATTATTATTGGTGATGTTATAAAAGCCCAGTTCGATGGAGCCGAAACTGTATGCAGATACGATGAGCGCAATAAAAGCGCAAGTTAAGAAACTTCTTCTCATTTCTCTTCCTCTCCAGTAATTTTCGGGTACTCAAACCCCCAGTAATATTTTTGTTTTCCTAATCCTAATACAAATCAAATTTAGTTTCAAAGAACCCCTCCATGCAGTTTCTATACTATTATGTTCTATATTATGGGAAGTATAGTCAATGTAATTCTGGTAAAAAGGTATAAAATGGGTAGTTTTCCCCACTGCATTTAACCATTATTCATCAAATATGCCGTTTGTACCCGTCAAATATTCCCTGGATTTTTTCCTTGACTCCCTTTGCGGTTTCATATATAAGGTTTATTTCAACTTTGCCCAATGGAGTAGAGTAGTAAGGATTGGGGCTGATCGCTATCGCGGCATGTTCAGCTCAGGCTTCGGGCAGGGGCAGATCGGTTCGGATATTCCGGACCCCGCGAGCACAGATTTATATCTACGCTCCTAAGCCGCACGGGAAACAACGGACAATTACCCGGTGGTGTAATTGGTAACACACGAGTTTTTGGTACTCGTATTTCAGGTTCAAGTCCTGGCCGGGTAGTTTTATTTGTAGTAATAACAGAGGCATAAAGGCGGGTAACTGTATATGAAACGTATGGCGATTTTACTTGCAGCCGGGCAAAGCACCCGGATGAATACGCTTCAGGCCAAGGTGCTGCACGAGGTGTGCGGCCGGCCGATGCTGGCCTATGTTGTTGATGCCTGCCGGGCCGCGGGGGTGGATAAGATCATCGTTGTCGTCGGTTTCGGCAAAGAGCAGGTCATCGACCGTTTCGGCCACTGTAACGATATCGATTTTGTCGAGCAGAAAGAGCAGAAGGGCACCGGTCACGCGGTGATGTGCTGCACGGACCTGATTAAGGACTTCAAGGGCCAGACGCTGATTCTTTGCGGCGATGCGCCCCTGATTCGCTCGGAAACACTGATTACCCTGACCGAAAAACACGAACAGGAAAAGGCCGCTGTCACCCTGGCAACCGCGATGATGGATCATCCCGCCGGGTACGGCCGTATTGTTCGCGACTCCTATGGGAATATCCAGGGCATTGTCGAACACAACGACTGCACCGAGAAACAGCTTGATATCAAGGAAGTTAATCCCGGTTATTTCTGCTTTAATAATCCCAATCTGCTCGAAGCACTCGAACAGATCAAGCCCAATAATGTCAAAAACGAATACTATCTGACCGATGCCCTGCATATTACCATCGCCGCCGGGCACAAGGCCACCGCGGTCACCGCGGTCGCGGCGGAAGACGCTATGGGTGTCAACAACCGCAAGCAGCTCTGCCAGGCCAGCAAGGTCATGCAGGAACGCATTCAGTCCAGCCTGATGGAAAGCGGCGTGACGATCGTCGATCCGCCCAATACCTGGATCGATGCAAGGGCGAAGATCGGCCAGGATACGGTGATCGAGCCGTTTACCTATATTCACGGCGAAGTGACAATCGGCAACAACTGCCGGATTGGGCCGTTTGCCTACCTTCGCAGCGGAACAAGCCTGCAAAACGGCGTTACGCTGGGTGTCTTTACCGAGGTGAAAAATGCCACCCTCGGCAACGATGTCCGTGCCCGCCACCATAGCTATATCGGTGATACCACCATCGGTGACCAGTCGGATATCGGGGCCGGGACCATTACGGCCAATTATGACGGAAAGAACATCGTCGAGACCCAGATCGGCGACAACTGCTGGATCGGAAGCGGCAGCGTGCTCATCGCGCCGCTGAAGGTACCCGACAATACACAGATCCAGCCCGGCAGTGTGATCCGACAAGATAAAATTCAGGAAATCGGGTAAAACTTATGAAGGTATTCGGCGGGACAAGCAACACGAAACTCACGGAAGCGATTTGCGACTATATCGGTCTTCCTGTCGGCAAGGCCAATATTGACCGGTTCCCGGACGGTGAGAAGATCATCAAGCTCGAAGACGATGTCCGCGGCAGGGACTGCTTTGTCGTGCTGCCGACCTGCGACCCGGTCGATTCCAACTTCATCGAGCTGCTGATTTATCTCGATTGCCTCAAGCGTGCCAGTGCCAACCGTATCACCGCGGTTGTACCGTATTTCGGCTACGCCCGCCAGGACCGTAAAGATTCCGGGCGCGTGCCCATTACCGCCAAGCTGATGGCGAATTTAATTACCTCGGCCGGGGCGGACCGCCTGCTGGCGCTCGACCTGCACGCAAAACAGCTCCAGGGCTTTTTTGATATTCCCGTCGATCATCTGACCGCCGAGCCGGTTTTTGTCCGCTATCTCAAGAGCCGCGAGATTCCGAATTTAACGATTGTCGCCCCGGATGTCGGCAACATGAAGACCGCGGCACGCTATGCCTCTGCGCTCGGGGCCAAGCTGGCCATCATTCATAAACGCCGCATCAGCGGGATCGAGATCTCTTCGGATGAGATCATCGGCGATGTGGAAGGCCAGAACATCATCATGATCGACGATATCATTTCCACGGCGGGAACGGTTTGCGGTGCGGCACGGCTGGTCAAGAGCCGCGGGTCCCAAAACGTGATCGTCGGCGCTACCCACGGCGTGTTTGCCGGACAGGCGGTCGAGCGTCTCAATGATGCCGGTTTTTCCGATGTGATCGTCACGGATACCATTGCCCTGAACAACAAGGCCAGCGAGGTTCAAAATCTAAAGATTCTCACCGTGGCCGAGCTGCTTGGCGAGGCAATCAAGAGAATTCACCGGCATGAATCCATCAGTTCGATGTTTAATCATGAATATTGATTTTTCAATGGGAAGCACTATACATAACTTAAAAAGAGGTCAAAGATGAGTGAACGTTTACAGTTAAAAAGTGAAGTGCGAACGGCAGTCGGAACCAGGCATTCCGAAGCGCTGCGCAAGCAGGGACTTTTGCCTGCGGTGATTTACGGTCACGGCAAGGACCCGGTAGCGGTATCGATGAATTATCATGACTTTGTCGAAGGTCTTCACCACGGCCATCGGCTTCTTGATCTGGAGATTGATGGCAAGCCCCAGACCCTGCTGGTCAAGGACCTGCAGTATGATGCCTTCGGTGTCAAGGTCATTCACGCCGACCTGGTTCGTGTGGACCTGACCGAGCGGGTGACCGTCGAGGTGGCTATCGAGCTCAAGGGAACCGCTGTCGGTACCGAACAGGGTGCCATCGTGGACCAGATGCTCGCTGCCCTCGAAATTGAGTGCCTGGTAAGCGACATTCCGGATTCCATCCCGGTCAGTGTCAAGGCGCTTGACGTTGGGGATACCATCCATGCGAAGGATATCACCCTTGAAGGCGACATGAAAATCGTGACCGATCCGGAAGCCCTGGTGGCACTGTGTCATATTGTCGCTGCACAGGCGGAAGAGGAAGAAGAAGAGGGCGCAGAAGGCGAAGAAGAAGAGATGACCTCTCCGGAAGTCATTACCGAACGCAAGAGCGAAGAAGAATCCGAGTCAGAGTAACACTCGGTGACTTTGCGGCTATTTTATAAATGGATACAACAACGTCTTGGCCCATACCAGGCCCTGCAGAAAGATGAGTATGCCGTGAGCGATACGTATTTAATTGTCGGCCTCGGAAACCCGGGCAAAGAGTATGAAAATACTCGGCACAATGCCGGTTTTGAGGCAATCGATGCGCTGGCAGCGGCATTCGGCGAAAAGGTATCGCAGAAAAAGTTTTCGGCCCTGTTCGGCCAGTTGATCGACGGCGACCGGAAACTGCTGCTGCTAAAGCCCATGGCGTACATGAATCGAAGCGGGCAGGCGACCGCTACGGCCGCGGGATTTTATCAAATCCCTCCCGAGCGGGTCCTGGTGGTCTATGATGACACCGCGCTGGAGACCGGACGCATTCGGCTTCGTCCGGCGGGCAGTGCCGGCGGACACAACGGCCTGGCCGATGTGATCCAGAAGCTCGGCACCGACAAGGTGCCCCGGCTGCGGATCGGGATCGGGCAAAGCCCCTGGGCGGACAAGAAGGATTATGTCCTGGGCCGGTTTACAAGCGAAGAACGGGAATGGATCGACCCGGCCATTGAAAGGGCGGTCAAGGCAATTTTGGCCTGGGCGAAAGACGGAATGGAAAAAACGATGTCGGTTTACAACGCCGATCCATCGCTCAATGATACGGAAAAAGAATAGAAACGGTTTCAAAAGTAAAAAATGATAACGTTGGACAGAATAATGTCTATGTGGAGGTAAGACCTTGGATACAGTAGTCACAAAAAGATTGTATGAAGGGATGTTCCTGGTGGACTCTGCCATCGCCTGGGACCAGGTTACCGGCAGGATCACGACACTGCTCGAAAAGTATGAAGGAAACGTGACGGATCTCAAAAAATGGGATGAACGCAGACTTGCTTATGAGATCAAAGGCAAGAACCGCGGGCTCTACGTCCTCGTGTATTTCGAGATGCCCACGGGAATGCTCCATGAGCTCGAACGCGACATCCATCTTTCGGAAGACATCATGCGGGCGATGATTCTTCGCACCGACGCGATGACCGAAGAAGACCTTCAGCGACCCACCCCGGCTATGGCCATGGCCGCGCAGGAACAGGCCGAACGGGATGCGAGCGAAGCTGCGCAGGATTCGGATGACAGCGATCAAAACGAGGATTCGGACGATGAGGATTCTGATGACGAGGATTCCCAGGACGATTTCGAGGACGCCGATAACGATGACAAGGCATAAGCTTTGCGGTCCCGTTTCAGGATGAACCGGTAAATTAGAGACGCAGACTCGTCAAAAGGAGAAGGCCAACATGGCAAGTTACAATAAGGTAATACTGCTTGGAAACCTCACCCGAGACCCGCAGTTGACATATACGCCCAGCCAGACGGCGGTCGTAGATTTCGGCCTGGCGACCAATCGAAAATGGCGCGGCCAGGACGGCAGCCAGCGGGATGAAACCTGTTTTGTGGACTGCCGGATGTTCGGCAAGCGGGCGGAGGTCATCAGCAAGTACCTCAAAAAGGGCCAGCCGATCTTCCTCGAGGGACGCCTGTCTTTCAGCAGTTGGGAGGCCCAGGACGGAACCAAAAAGAGCAAGCTTCGCGTAACGGTCGAAAACTTTGAATTTGTCGGTTCCGGCGGTTCCGGCGGCGGCGACAACAGTTCTTACCAGCAGAGAAATAACTCCAACGCGGGCTCAGCTCCTGATATGCCGGAATTTGAACCGGGAATGCCGGATGACGATATCCCGTTTTAAACAAAAGACTTAATAAAAATACAGGTTGTGGATAAGGAAACACGTTATGGCACAAAAAAGAAAGAAACGCTTCTCAACGGGTATGCGAGAGCAGACACAATGCAGATTCTGTCGGTCCCGTACCGAGTACATCGACTATAAAGATATCGATACGCTCTCGAAATTGTTGACGAATCGTGGTAAAATCTTCTCGCGGAAACGCAGCGGCAACTGTGCCGGCTGTCAGCGAAAGGTCCAGAGAGCGATCAAGAGAGCCCGTTTTATGGGGCTGCTTCCGTTTTGCTCGTGACCACCGGTTTGTATTGAATAACAGAATTCGACCGCGGCGAAGATTGGCCGCGTAATGAAAAGCGGAGTACCATTATGAAAATTTTGCTGTTGCAGGACGTTGAAAAATTAGGATACATCGGAGACGTCGTGGAAGTCAAAGACGGCTATGCCCGCAATTTCCTGATCCCCTATGGGACGGCTACGGTTCCGACCGATGCCAACCTCAAGGCGATTGCCCAGGCCAAGGCCGAGGCGGCCGAAAAACGAAAACTTGCCTACGAGAGACTTGTGGGCCTCGCCGAACGCGTCGAAGGTGCCGAAGCGGTACTTTCCGCAAAGGCCAACGAGCAGGGACATCTCTTCGGCAGTATCCATGAAAAGGAGATCGCCGAGAATCTCCGCAGCCAGGGCTTTGAGGTCAGTGACGACATGGTCGCTCTTTCCGAGCATCTCCGGGAGGTCGGTACACATGATGTGACCCTCAAACTTGCACCTGAGCTTACTGCCCAGATTAACGTCGTGGTTGTTTCAGAGGATGGAGCCCTTGAACCCGAAGAATCCGAAGAAGCCGAACCTGCCCCAGTCCAGGCAGACGAGCAGAGCGAATAGTTCGCAGTCGGCCCGGGACGTGCTTTCAGCGGCAGCCGGTACTGCTGCTCGGAAAGTGCCTGAATCGCTCGAAGCGGAACAGGCCGTGCTGGGTTCTATGCTTCTCGACCGCGAGTGCATTGGTGAAGTGATCGAGATCATTCACGCCGATGCTTTTTATCGGCATGAGCACCAGGAGATTTACAATGCCGTCCTGACGCTCTACGAAGCCAACCAGGAGATCGACATCATCCTGGTCAAAGATGCGCTGGTCAAGGCCAAAAAGCTCGAGTTCATCGGCGGTGAGGATTACCTGCTGACCCTGCTCGAGGCGGTCGTTACGTCCGCCAACGTCGCTTACTACGCCAACATCGTCAAGGAAAAGGCGATGCTGCGCGAACTGATCCATGCCGCCGGCGAGATCCTCCAGGACGCTTTTGACCAGAGCGGGGATGTAAACGAAAAAATGGATGTCGCCGAGCAGAGGATTTTTACCGTCACCCAGAAACAGGTGATCGGCCAGACCGTGGTCATCAACGACCTGCTCTCCGAGGCCTTTGAGACCCTTGAAGCCCGCAAAGAGCACGATTATACCGGCGTCCGCACCGGGTTCCTCGAACTTGACGAAATGCTCTCCGGCCTGCAGCGCGGCGAAATGAGCATCATTGCCGGCCGGCCCAGCATGGGAAAGACCAGCTTCGCCCTCAACGTCGCCGAGCATATCGGCATCGTCGAAAAGATGCCCGTCGTGATCTTTTCACTCGAAATGAGCAAACAGCAGCTCGTCGAGCGTTTCCTTGCCAGCCGCAGCCAGGTCGATCTCCAGAGCATCCGCCGCGGGATCCTGCCCGACCACTATCATAAAAAACTCATCGACGCCGGCGCCGAGCTGTCCAACAAGCCCATTTTTCTCGATGATACACCCGGCATGACCCCCCTCGAGATTCGCGCCAAGTGCCGCAGGCTCAAAAGCCAGCACGACATCCAGGCCGTATTTATCGACTATCTCCAGCTCATGAGCGTTCAGGGCCGCATCGAATCCCGCCAGCAGGAAGTCAGTATGATCTCCCGCTATCTCAAGGCCCTGGCCAAGGAAATGGACGTCCCCGTGGTCGTCCTCTCGCAGCTCAACCGTGCTGCCGAGGGCCGCGAAGGCCACCGCCCCCGCATGAGCGACCTCCGTGAGAGCGGCAGTATCGAGCAGGACGCCGACGTGGTCATGCTCCTGCACCGCGAGGACTATTACCACCGCGGCGATGCCGAATATGAAGACACCAACACCGCAGAAGTCATTATCGCCAAGCAGAGGAACGGCCCGACCGGCATTGTCGAGCTGATCTTTAACGGCGCGAGCACCCGTTTCCTGAACAAGAGCCATACCCCCATGGACCCGGCGGGAATGGAAGAAAGTTTCGCAGCAGACGAGCCCCCATTTTAGGATAAACCAATGAAGGATATGTTCCAGATGAAGCAGGCATGCAGACGATTATTTGTACTAACGGCATTTACAATGGTGTTCACGGCGTCCCTTTTCGCCCAGGAAGAACCGATCGACCGGCTCCGCGGCGAAGGAATCCTTCCGCCCGAGCGCCAGCCGGCTCCGGAAGCCGCCAAGTCCGCGTACACTATCGCCCAGCTCGAAGAGATGACCATCTCCGAGCTTGACGTGGTGGGCAATGTCAGTATCGCCCGCAATGAGGTCATCAGCCAGGTCCAGACCCGCGCAGGCCAGCTCTTCGATGCCGAGGCCGCCGAAGAAGATGCCCGACGGGTGGCACAGCTTGAAGGGGTCGAATACGCTTATTACAGCACCGAGGTCGTCGACGGTCAGGTCCGTCTGACCTACGTGGTCGTCGAGCAGAACCTGATCCGAAGCATCAGCCTCGACGGCAACCATAAGCTTCGCGATTCGCAGCTGCTCAAAGAATCCGGCATCCGGACCGGCGACTACATGGACGTTTTCAAGGTCCGAAATGCCGTACTGGTGCTCGAAGATTTCTACCGTGAAAAGGGCTATCCCTTCGCCAACGTGCAGCTCGACGACAGCCTTCTCGACCAGGGGCAGGTCATCTACAAGATCGATGAGGGCCCGCGGACGAAAATTAAAAAGATTCGTTTTGAAGGCAACAAGGCCCTGTCCAATTCCGCACTGATGTCTGCGATCAAATCCCGGGTTCGCAAGTTCCTTTTCTGGCCCGGTTTCTACAAAGTGGATATGGTGGCTGAAGATGTCGATGGTCTCGTCGAGGCCTATCAGAGCCGAGGCTATCTCGATGTCCAGGTCGATTCCCAGGTCAGCCTTGCCGAGAACCGAAAAGGGGCGACTCTTACGTTCAATATCGAAGAAGGCCCCCGTTACATGACTGAGAACATCATCGTCCAGGGCAATACCATTTTTGCCGACGAGGATCTCGTCGAAGAGCCCAAGCTGGTGGAGGGCGAATTTTTCAGCCGTCAGAAGGCCGAGTTCGACCAGAAAAAGATTCTCACCCGCTATCTCGCCGAGGGCTATGTCACTGCCGAGGTGACTTACGAATACACCTATCCCGAGCCGGAAAAAGTCAATGTCAACTATGTCATCGACCCCGGCGAGAGATTCCGGATCGGCTACATTACGATCACCGGCAATGAAAACACGCAGGACAAGGTCATCCGCCGAGTGCTCGACGAAGAGGAATTCGTCCCCGGCGCGTGGTACAATGCCGATATGGCCCGCGGGGACGGCGAGGGCCTGATCGAACAGCGAATCCGCCAGCGGGTTTATACCCCCCAGGCCATCATCGCGCCGACCGGCGAAGACCCCAACACGCGAAACGCACTGGTCAGCGTGGTCGAGGGCCAGACCGGCTCGATTCTCTTTGGTGCCGGTATCGCCAGTGACAACGGCCTGGTCGGCCAGGTGATCTTCGACCAGCGAAACTTTGACATCTTCGACTGGCCCGACAAGTTTACCGACATCTTCAACAACAAGGGCTTTAAAGGCGCCGGCCAGCGGCTGCGTTTGTCTTTCGAGCCCGGTACCGAGCAGACCCGCTTTTCGGGTGTATTCACCGAGCCGTATCTTTATGATATGCCCGTGGCGCTTAGCCTGGGCGGTTCCGGTTTCGAGCGGGCACGTGAATCGTTTGACGAAGTACGTCTCAAGGCCTTTGGCTCACTGGAGAAACGCTACAAGGATGACTGGCGCCGCGGCATCAGTTTTCGTCTTGAAAACGTGGAAGTCGCCGAGATTGATTATGACGCCCCGCAGGAGATCATCGACGTCGGCGGCAACAATCTCCTGGCCGGTTTCCGTTTCTTTATCGGCAAGGATACGACCGACAGCCCGTACCTGCCCAGCAAGGGGTACAATTTCGATACCGGTTACGAGCAGGTCTCCGGTGACTACAATTTCGGTATTCTCTCGGCCACCCAGCGATGGTACAAAACTCTTTACGAAGACTTCTCAGGCCTGAAGACCGTCCTCGAAACCAAGGTCCACGGGGCTACAGTCATCGGTGACGCCCCCCCGTTTGAGAAATTCTACGCCGGCGGAATCGGTACCCTTCGCGGTTTTGAATACCGCGGGGTCAGTACCCGCGGTGAGCCGACCGTCGGAACGAAATCGACAAGGGATCCAATTGGCAGTGACTGGATTCTCCTGGCCAATGCCGAGGTCGCCATTCCGCTGGGCAACGAGACCTTTTCGATCCTCTTCTTCTCCGATAACGGCCTGATCGATACCGGCGGTGTGAGAAGCTCGGTCGGTACCGGTATCCAGATCCTCATCCCCCAGTGGTTCGGCCCGGTGCCCATGCGGTTTGAGCTGGCCACCCCGATCATGAAGGATTCCGAAGATGAAGAACAGATATTCAGCTTCTCTGTGGGAGCCCTGTTCTAAGAAAAAATACGAATAACAATAAATCCCAAACTTGAAAGAAAGGTAGGATCATGCGTAAAAATCAGTTACTGCTTGCAGCCCTGACAGGATGTATTGCTTTTTGTACAGCCCTGAATGTCACCGTCGCAAAAGATGACAAGTTTGAACCCGTCAAAATCGGCGTTGTCAGTATGAAACGTGTGTTTGAGAACAATAAGAAAAATCTCTCCTGGAATGAGGAAATGGATCAGCAGCGCGAAACGCTCCTTGCGGAACTTCGCAAGATGCAAAGCCAGATCGAGGCCGATTCCGCCGATATGGCCACCCGCAAGAAGGGCAGCAAAGACTACCTGGATCTGCGCACCCAGGTTGTCGAAAAACGCGCCATGCTCGAAGCCCGCCAGAAGCTTTACGAGCAGCAGCTCCTTGAAAAGGAAAAAGATTGGACCGAAAAGCTCTACCTCGAAATCCTTGAGGTCATCAAGCGAGTTGCCCAGGACAAGGGCCTGGACATGGTCATTGCCAAAGAGGAGTTCAAGTTCCCCTCGGAGAGCACAAATGAATTGCTGCTGACCATCAAAACCAGCAAGGTCCTCTACCACGGCGAAGAGCTGGACATCACCAACGATGTTCTGGCCGCCGTCGATGGCGAATACTTCTAAGTCTACCATTAATCAGTACCCAAAGCAGCCATTTTGTACAGGGAGCAGCCATGTCAACCGCTATGTCCGTAAAGCAGCTTGCCGACAAGATCGAAGCCAGGCTTGCCGGCCCTCCGGATGTTTCCGTTTGCCGTGTCAATACGCTTGCCGCTGCCGGGCCCGATGAGATCACTTTCGCCGAGGCCGGGCACATCGAGAAACTCAAAGACAGCAACTGCGGCGCGGTACTGGTCAGCGAGCAGATCGAAAACGTCCAAAAGCCGCAACTGATAGTCGAAAATGTCCAGAAATCCCTGGTCGATGTCCTGACTCTTTTCGCACCCAAACTCGAGGTGACCCCCGGCATCGCCCCCTCCGCGGTCATTGACCCCGATGCCCAGGTTGCGGATTCCGTAAGCATCGGCCCCAATGCGACCATCGGCCCGCGGGTAAAAATCGGTAAAAACTGCATTATTGGTCCCTCAGTGAGTATTGCCCAGGATGTTACCATCGGTCAAAATACCCGGATTGACGCCGGCGTGGTCCTGTACCATGGCGTAACCATCGGCAATTGCTGCGTGATCCAGGCCAATTCCACGATAGGGGCGGTCGGCTTTGGATACAACTTTGTGGACGGCCAGCATCGACTTATCCCCCATAACGGCTCGGTCATTATCGAAGATGCCGTCGAAATCGGGGCAAATTGCACGATTGACCGTGCAAAATTTGGAAATACCGTCATTGGAGCCGGAACAAAGTTTGATAATCTGGTCCATATCGCTCATAATGTAACGATAGGCAAGTGCTGCCTCTTCGTCTCACAGGTCGGCATTGCCGGCAGCGTAACCATAGGCAACGGTGTGATCTTTGCCGGCCAGGCAGGTCTGGTAGACCACATTACTATCGGAGACGGCGCGATTATCGGGGCCCAGGCCGGGGTAACCGAAGATGTGGCTCCAAAAGCAATGGTTCTCGGCTCGCCCGCCAGGCAGCGCGGATTGACAGCCCGGATCTGGGTGGCCGAGGTGAAACTGCCCGAGGCGCTGAAAAGACTCAAAAAACTCGAAAAGAAAGTACAGCAGCTTGAAACTGCAGAAAACGATAAAAAATGAGTGCAAAATAGCCGGCAAAGGCCTTTTTGGCGGAAAAGACGCCAAGGTGACCTTTCGCGGCGCCGATCCCAACAGCGGGATCGTCTTCGTGCGGACCGATATTGAAGAGCCGGTGAAAATCCCGGCCAAAGTTCTCTATCTTACCGAGCGAAGCCGCCGTACCGCGCTGGCCAAAAATGACGTCGCGGTGGAAACCGCCGAGCATTGCCTGGCCGCGGCTTATGCACTGGGGATATCCAACCTGACCGTCGAGATCAGCGGGCCCGAGCTGCCCGGCCTCGACGGAAGCTGCGAGGAATACTTCAAACTCTTCCGTAAGGCCGGTGTGATCGAGCAAAACGCCCAACAGGAGGAGCTCGTGATCGAAGAGGCTGTCACCGTCGTGGACAACGAAAAATGCATCTACGCGCTGCCCTACGGTACCGACACCATGACCATCACCTACGATATGGACTACACCCAGCACACCGGCGTCGGCCGCCAGCTCTTTACCTGCGAGCTTTCCGAGGATTTCTTCGCCCGGGAACTGGCCCCTTCGCGGACCTTTGTCCTCGAGGCCGAAGCGCGGCAGCTCCAGGCCGCCGGCATGGGTACCCATCTTTCGCCCAAGGATATCCTCGTCATCAATTCCGACGGCCCGATTAAAAACACATTCCGCTATCCCGATGAATGCGTCCGCCATAAGGTGATCGATCTCATCGGTGACCTCGCCCTGGTCGGCAAGCCCATCGTCGGGCGGATTATGGTCTACAAAGGCGGCCATACGCTCAACCAGCGTTTGGCGATGGAATTGATCCAGGCCCACGAACGGGCCAAACGCCGCGCCGAACACGGCACCGATGCCCTGCTCGACATTCGCCGCATCCAGCGGATCCTTCCGCACAGGTACCCTTTCCTGCTGGTGGACAAGGTCATCGAGCTCGAAGGCGACCGCCGCATCAAGGGCATCAAAAACGTCACCTTTAACGAGCAGTTCTTCCAGGGTCACTTCCCCGGTACCCCGATCATGCCAGGGGTTCTCATCGTTGAGGCACTGGCCCAGGTCTCGGGCTTGCTCTTCGCCCAGAAACTCGAACACACCGGCAAGCTCGCCGTTTTGTTAACCATGGATAAAGTCAAGATTCGTAAATCCGTCGTCCCGGGCGACCAGCTCATCCTCTCGGCGGAAACCGTAAAAGCACGCAACAACCTTGCCCAGTGCGACTGCATCGCCCTGGTCGGCCAGACCGTCGTCGCAGAGGCACAGTTTAAATTCATGCTTGTAGACGATGAAAGTGTATAATCCGAACCATACAGGAGGCTCCCGGCAATATCATGAGTAGTACGATTCACCCATCTGCGGTACTTGATAAAAATGCGAACATTGAACCCGGCGTTACCATCGGTCCCAATTGCGTCATCGGTGCCGGCTGTACCATCGGAGAGGGCACCGTCCTCGAGGCCAACGTGGTCTTCGGCAAAAACGTCATCGTCGGCAAGAACAACCGTTTCTTCCCCAACGCCGTCATCGGGATGGAGCCCCAGCTTCTCGGCCTCGATCCTGACAAGCCCATCGGCGGCCTGACCATTGGCGACAGTAACGTCATTCGCGAAAACGTTACGATTCACCCCGGCATGGTCCCGGACAATAACACCGCCCTCGGTAACGGCAACCTCATCATGATCGGCGTGCACATCGGCCACGATTGTGTAATTGAAGACAGCGTGGTCGTTCGCAACTATTCCCAGATCAGCGGTCACGGCAAGATCGAAACCGGCGTCTGGATCAGCGGCGTGGTAGCGGTTCACCAGTTCGTTACCTTCGGCAAATGGTGCTATGCCGCCGGTTTTGCGGGCGTAAACCATGATGTCCCGCCTTTTGTCATCGTCAGCGGCCACTACCCGCCCGAGGTTCGCACCCTCAACAAACGCGGCATGAAGCGGGCCGGGCTTTCCGACGACCAGCAGCAGGCCATGGAGACGGCCTTCCGCAAGATCTACCGCGGCAAAGAGGGCGTCTTTCTGGACCGTGTCAAGGCCATTCTCGAAGAGAACAGCCACGACGAAAACGTCAAATATTTCTGTGAATTTATCCTGCGAAGCAACGAGCACCGCTTCGGCAGGTACCTCGAAAACTTCCGACACTGAGGAGACACGCGATGAATCCACTGCGAACCGCCGTCATCGGCGCAGGAAAAATGGGCCGCATCCACGCCAAGGTATGTAGCCAGCTCGAAAACAGCACCCTCGTTGGCGTCGTCGATACCGATGCCCAAAAGGCAAAGCAGCTCGCCGAGCAGTTCGATACCCGGGCCCTGACCGATCCATCGGAGTTGATCGGCAAGATCGATGCCGCGACCATCTCCGCGCCCACGACCTATCACCATGAACTGGCAAAGCTGCTCATCGAGAACAAGATTCCCGTCCTGATCGAAAAGCCGCTGGCCTCTTCCGTTGAGCAGGCCCGTGAGATCGTCGAGCTGGGCAAAAAGCATGATGTCATCGTCGCGGTCGGCCATTCGGAACGCTGCAATCCTGTCGTCCAGGCCATGAAGCGACTCGAGATTGAGCCCAAATTCATCGAGTGCAACCGCATCAGTCCCTACCCCTTCCGTTCGATGGATATCGGCGTGGTCCTCGATGTGATGATTCACGATATCGATATCATTCTCTCGCTTGCGGCCAGCCCGGTCAAACAAGTCGAGGCCGTAGGTGTCAACGTCATCGCCGAGCATGAGGACATCTGCAACGCCCGCCTGACTTTCGAGAACGGCTGCATTGCGAATGTGACCGCGTCGCGCCTCGCGCTTAAGACCGAGCGCAAGGTCCGCGTCTTTTCCCGACAGGCGTACCTGAGCCTCAATTACCTCAACAAAGAGGGCGTCGTCATCAAGGCCGATCCGAATGTAGACGTCGTAAAATGGATCCAGCAGAACCAGGCCGCCGGGGACTTCGACTTCTCATCGGTCAACTGGCCCGACCTGCTGCACATCGAGCAGCTCGATATCGACGACCGCGAACCACTCCGTGTCGAGCAGGAATCGTTCCTCAATGCCATTGCCGGCACCGCCGACCGCCCGGAGGTCACCGCGGAAGAGGGCCTGGCCGCCATGGAATGTGCGCACAGCATCCTCAAATCCATCAGCGAACACAAGTGGTAAACGCTAGAACGGCCGCCGCCATGTGCCCAGCGTAAACCGCCCGAGCCCCGTCCGGCCGAACCACCGCGGATCAAAGAAAATCCGTTCCAGCGTGCTTGTCGGCCCCGGGTATCGCTCTACGTCTTTGAGTTTCCAGAACAGTACCTGTGAGGCCAGCCGAATCATCCCGCTTAAAATGAAGATCGTTTGCAGCGGCCATATCGCGATTCGAGGCAAATGATCTGCGATCAGCCCGGCGACAATCGAACCGGCAAACAGGCACCCGTGGTTGAGCACATTCTGATAGGCGAAATATACCTGTCGATTCTTCCGGTCCAGCGCGCTCATCAGGTAATTAAACGCGATCATATTAAACCCTATCCATGCAACACCCGCCACCGCCTGGTTGATAAACAAAATCCAAAACCGCGTTGTCAGCACCCACGTCAGCGGCAGGGCGGCGATGGTCAGCGAACAAATCCGAAGCGGGATCACGTAGCCGATCCGGTCACTGATCCGCCCCCACATCCGCAGGCAGATCAATCCCATAAACGTTGGCAAAATCAGTAATATACTCATTTGTGTATAGCTGAACTCAAGGTTATTGAGCATATGAATCGGAAAAAAGGGAACCGCAAGATTCACACCGAAATTCATAAACGCCAGCGTAATCGCGAACCGTCCGAACATCGAAGAAGGAACACCCCGCAGGAAGGCAAAGAACGAAAGCTCATGTTTCTCGATCTCCAGTTCCGGCGGCTCATAATGAAACGCGAACATCCAGGCCGCCAGGGCCCGTCCCGCAAAAGCCATCGTCCAGATCACCGCAAACATCAGCAATACCTTCGCCCCGAACGAGTCCAGCAGGATCCCCGATGTAATTGTCATCGTAAGCTGGATGCTCGTAAGGAACATATTCCGTTTTGCGAAATACTTCCCCCGCCGCCTTCGCGGTACGATATGGCTCATCCAGTTGCCCCACGACGACATCTGCAGGCCGAAAGGGATCGATGCAAGGCTAAGCACCGCGATGGCTGTCCATACCGGGTTCCGTGCCGGCCACAAACACAGCGCCGCCAGCGGTAAATAGCAGATCCCGTGAACGAACACCGCGACCATATTGTACCGCTTGTAACTGCCCGACCAGTACAAAAGCCTGGGGCTGATAAACTGCGCGAATACAATCATCAGTGACGGCAGCGAGGCCCCCAGGCCCACCTGCAGGTTACTCGCACCCAGCGCATTGATAAACGGCACAAAAAATGCAACCTGTAAACCAAGGCTGACCAGCGAAAATCCGCCCTCTGCGACCGAAAAACGCATCGTCCGAAGCCGCAGCCGCCGATCCTCCCGCTTCGATACCCTGTTTTCACTCGTATTTGCTGCCATTGCTGCCGCTTTCGATTCTATTGAACATAAACATTTGGGCTGTTTTATACCCAATCGGCATCAAGACAACGTTAAAATTGCGTAAATACTCAAAAAAACAGGATTTTTATATTTTTCCCCTCTTTTTGTACTCCGTCACCAGCCGATGTGCCATCCGCGCCGGCTCCGGCAGCCGGTACCTGCTGCACATTGCCAGCACCAGTTCCCCCGCCTGCTGAACCGAAACCCTGTTCCCCGGTGAGATAAACAACGGCTTTACGCCATCCCGCGTCCGCACCACCTGGCCGATCCTCTCCCTGCCAATCCGCAAATCCGACCGGTCCCCCTTTTTCATTCCCGGCGGTTCATATTCCCCAATCAGCCGAGATTTCGCGCATCCAACCGTGGGAATCCCCGCAAACAGCCCGATATGGCTGGCAATCCCCAGTCGCCGTGGGTGGGCGATCCCCTGGCCGTCCACAAACAGTACATCCGGGGTCCGCTTTAGCTTCTTCAGGGCTTCCAGGCAAGCCGGCGCCTCCCGGAAGCTCAATAATCCCGGGATATACGGCATCCGTACCGGGCAAACCGTAGCCGTTTTTTCCACGATCGAAAAATTCCCCGCCTCCATCGTAACCGCCACCGCGAAAATCCGCTTCTTATCCTTCGAAAACGCGCAATCCAGCCCCGTTATGTACTCCATATTCCCCGTAAATGCCTGTAAATCAAGCTTTTGCGAAAGCTCATCCTGCAAAGCCCTCGCTCGGGCATAGTCCAGGTCCCATCCATGTAATTTCGCGATCTTCATGCCCGGATTATAAAAAAATTTACTTCGAACCGCAACCATGGTATAATGACAGATTCAGTGTATCCATACGGTTCAATAAGCGTATACACAACCTGAAACGAAAGTGACAAAGTGAAAGGCACCAGCCGGAAATACATACAGATCACCGGTGCACACGAGCACAACCTAAAGGGCATCGACGTCGCGATCCCCCGCGATCAGCTCGTGGTCATCACCGGCATGAGCGGCTCGGGCAAAAGCTCGCTTGCTTTTGATACCATTTACGCCGAGGGCCAGCGCAAATACGTCGAATCCCTCAGTGCCTACGCCCGCCAGTTCCTCGAACAGATGCAAAAGCCCGATGTCGAGCAGATCGAGGGCCTCCCGCCGACTATCGCCATCGAGCAGCGCTCCGCCAGCAGCAATCCTCGCTCTACCGTCGCCACGACGACCGAGATTTACGACTACCTGCGTCTGCTTTTTGCCCGCGTCGGCACCCCGCACTGCTGGGTCTGCGGCAAGGAAATCTCCTCCCAGCACGCCACCCAGATCGTCGATTCCATCCTCGAGCGGCCCGAGGGCACCAAGATCCAGGTCTGCGCCCCGCTGATCCGCGGCCAGAAGGGCAAGCACCAGGAAGTCTTCACCCGCGTAATGCGCGAGGGCTTCGTCCGCGTCCGCGTGGACGGCACGATCTGCGACATCAAGAACATTCCCGACCTCGACAAGAACAAAAAGCACGATATCTACGCCGTCGTCGACCGCCTGATCATCAAGGATTCGATCCGCATCCGCCTGGCAGATTCCATCGAGACGGCTCTCAAGGTCGGTCAGGGCGTCATCACCGTCATGATCGCCGAGCCCGGCCAGGAGAAAACCCAGTTTGAGGACGTCGTTTACAGCGAAACCTTTGCCTGCGTGGACCACCCCGAGGCCTCGCTTGAGGAGCTCTCGCCGCGGCTGTTCAGCTTTAATAGCCCCTACGGCGCTTGCAGAAGCTGCGACGGACTGGGCACTATCCTCGAATTCGACGAAGACCTCATCGTTCCCGACAAGCAGGTCTCGCTCGAAAACGGTGCCGTCGAGGCATGGCGAAAGGGCGGCAAGCGGATGAACATCTACTACAACCGCATGATCAAGGCCTTCTGCCGCGACTTCGGCATTTCCAAGGCCCAGCCGTACTCCACCATCCCCGCCAAAACCAAAAAAATCCTGCTCCACGGCACCACCGCCGCCGAAAAGAAAAAGCACGGCGCTTCTTTCGAGGGCGTCATCCCGAACCTCCAGCGGCGATGGGAAAACACCACCAGCGAGTACGTCAAGGCCCGCCTGCACAATTACCTCTCCGAGCAGCCCTGCCAGACCTGCGGCGGCGCCCGCCTTCGCCCCGAGGCCCTTGCCGTGACCATCGCGAAAAAGAACATCGCTGACGTTGCCCGCATGAGCATCTCCCAGGCCTGCAACTTCTTCGAGTCGCTTACCTTCGATGCCGAAAAAACCGCCATTGCCCATGCCCCGCTTAAAGAGGTCCGCGCCCGGCTAAAGTTCATGATGAACGTCGGCCTCGATTACCTTACCCTCGACCGCACCAGCCGAACGCTCTCCGGCGGCGAGGCACAGCGAATCCGCCTGGCCACGCAGGTCGGCTCCGGGCTGGTCGGCTGCTGCTACGTACTCGACGAACCCACTATCGGCCTGCACCGACGCGACAATGACCGCCTGCTCGAAATCCTCGCCACCCTCCGCGACATCGGCAATACCGTCATCGTTGTCGAGCATGACGAGGACGTTATCGAACAGGCCGACCATATTATCGACATCGGCCCCGCGGCCGGCGCCCACGGCGGACACGTCGTCGTGACCGGCCCGCTTGAAAAAATCTGCCAGTGCGAAAAATCCATCACCGGCAAGTACCTCAGCGGTAAATCCCGCATTCAACTGCCCAACGAACGCCGCAAGTACAATCTCAACAACTGCCTCGAAGTAAAAAAGGCCACCGAAAATAACCTCAAGGAAATCAACGTCAAATTCCCCGTCGGTGTCTTTACCTGTGTAACCGGCGTCTCCGGCTCGGGCAAGAGCACCCTCGTTACCGAAATCCTGCTAAAGGCCCTCAAACGCCGCCTGTACAGTTCCCGTGAACGGCCCGGCGCGCATCACCGCATGCTCGGCTTCTCCCATATCGACAAGGTCATCGAGATCGATCAGTCGCCGATCGGCAGAACCCCGCGCAGCAACCCGGCCACCTATACCGGCGTGTTCGACCTGATCCGCAAGCTCTTCGCCATGACCCGCGAGGCAAAGATCCGCGGCTATACGCCGGGGCGATTCAGCTTCAACGTCAAGGGCGGCCGATGCGAGCACTGCCAGGGCCAGGGCACACGCAAGATCGAGATGCACTTTCTCCCGGATGTCTACGTGGTCTGCGAGCAGTGCAAGGGCCGGCGCTACAACGCCGAAACGCTCGAGATCGCCTACAAGGGCAAGAACATCGCCGACGTTCTCGATATGCGAATCGAAGACG
>CAYVUI010000029.1:0-39811 GCA_964454745.1 uncultured Pirellulales bacterium
CTGTTTGGGAGATATTGCAGTGGGAGAAACAAAAATGCGAATCGGCTGGATCGGCACCGGCGTGATGGGGGCGTCGATGTGCGGGCATCTGCTCGATGCGGGCTATGAGGTGGCAGTGTTTAACCGGACGATGGCCAGGGCAAAGCCGCTGATCGAGAAGGGGGCAAAGGCCGCGAGCAGTCCGAAAGAGGCCGCGGCGGGTAGTGACGCGGTGTTTCTGATTGTTGGGTACCCAAAGGATGTGGAGGAAGTTGTTTTTGGGCATGAGGGGGTGTTAAACGGGCTAAAGAATGGCTCTGTGATTGTGGATATGACTACGAGCAGCCCGGCCCTGGCGCGGAAAATATATGATACGGCGAATAAAATGGGGATTGGATCGCTCGATGCACCGGTTTCGGGCGGGGATATCGGGGCCAGGGAGGGTACGCTTTCAATCATGGCGGGCGGCGAGCGCGAGGTTTTTGATCGGGTGAAGCCTCTTTTGGAGATTCTGGGCTCGAATGTCCGGTATATGGGCCCGGCGGGCTCAGGCCAGCATACGAAAATGGCCAACCAGATACTGATTGCCTCGACGATGGTCGGTGCGGTGGAGGCTTTGCTGTATGCAAAGCAGAGCGGGCTGGACCCATCTGAAGTGATCGAGGCCATCGGCAAAGGGGCCGCGGGGTCGTGGACGATTAACAACCTCGGGCCGCGGATCATCAAGCGGGATTTTGATCCGGGATTTTACATCGAGCATTTTATTAAGGATTTGGGGATTGCCCTGGAGGAAGCGAAGGGGATGAATATTTCACTGCCGGGGCTGCACATGGCCAGGCAGTTTTACCTGTCCACGCAGGATTTAGGCTATGAGAAGCTGGGTACGCAGGCTTTGGCCCTGCTTTATGAGAAAATTAATGAGTCGTGACGGGCATTAGCCCTTAATGCACGCCAGCGGGACCAGCCGGGCGACCTTGCGGGCCAGGCCGGCGTTATGGGCGGCGTCCACAACCTCGGTTACATCTTTGTAGGCCTGGGGGGCTTCTTCGGCGACGCCCTTGAGGTAGCGGCTCTTGATGATCATACCCTTGCTGTGGAGGTGCTTTATGATGTCCTTGCCGTGCCAGCGTTTGCGTGCCTGGGTGCGGGACATTTCACGGCCTGCGCCATGGCAGGCGGAAGCGAAGGCGAGATTTTCACTTTCGGCGGTTCCGGCGAGGATGTAGGAGCAGGTACCCATGGTTCCACCGATGAGGATCGGCTGGCCCGCGTCGCGGTAGGCGTTGGGCAGTTTCTCGTGGCCCGGCCCCAATGCGCGGGTCGCACCTTTCCGGTGGACGTAGAGTTTGGTTTTTTTGCCGTTGACTTCGTGGTCTTCGAGCTGGCAGGTATTGTGACAGACGTCGTAGAGGATGCCGAGGTCGTCAGTCTGGTACAGGTCGAGGAATACCTCGCGGACCAGGTGGGTGAGCAGTTGACGGTTGGCCAGGGCGGTGTTGATCCCGCATCGCATGGCGGCGAGGTAGTCTTTGCCGATCGGGGAATCGAGCGGTGCGCAGGCCAGTTCCCGCTGGGCCAGTTCGATACCGTGGTCTTTGGCGGCCTTTAGCATGGTTTTAAGGTAGTCGGTGGCTATCTGGTGGCCCAGGCCGCGCGAGCCGCAGTGGATGGTGATTTTGATGTCGTTTAGCTCGATGCCGAAGGCCCTGGCGGCGTTTTCATCATAAATGGACTCGACCCGCTGGATTTCGAGGTAGTGATTGCCCGAGCCGAGCGTACCGACCTGGTTTAGCTGCCGCTGTTTGGCCTGGGGACTTACCTTGACGGGGTTTGCCCCTTCGATACAGCCGTTTTCCTCGATGGTTTCGAGGTCATCCGGTTTGGCGTATCCCTGTTCGATGGCCCATTTGCAGCCCTTTGTGAGCACTTCGTCAAGCTGGGAGGTGTTGAGTTTTACCATTCCTGTGCTGCCGACGCCTGCGGGAATTTTATGAAACAGGGCCTCGGCGAGGCGGTCGAGGCGTTTCTGGGCTTTTTTGTAGCTTAGCGGTGTGTGCAGTGTGCGAACCCCGCAGGCGATATCGTAGCCTACGCCGCCGGCCGAGACGATTCCGCCCCTGGCCGGATCAAATGCCGCAACACCCCCGATGCAGAATCCGTAACCCCAGTGGGCATCGGGCATGGCGAATGAGCCTTTGACGATACCCGGCAGGGAGGCGACGTTGCGGATCTGGTCGAGGACGTTTTCTTCCATGTGCTCGATGAGTTTTTTGTCGGCGTAGAGCATGCCGGGGACGCGCATCCTGCCTTCCATCGGCACCTGCCACTGGTATTCGTTAATTCGTTTGAGTTTCGCTGTGTTCATCCTTGTAATATACTACGGATGCGGAGAAAGAAAAGGAGGTATTGAATGGGAATAGAAAAATTTTTTCGTTTAGACATCTACCACGCACTGGGCGGTCCACTGTCCGGCGGTATCCTGCTGCACTTTTAGCAGTGTATAAGTGGCGGCCTTGACCTGGACGGAGATGTCATGCTTTTCGGGATCGGCCTTTTCTCCATAGAGGATTGCTTTAAGCAGGCCGTTATCGATTTGTACATCGAATCGTGAAAAGAGCATGCTGGTTACGTCCATTTGGGTGAGGAGCTGGCTTAGCCAGTCGAACAGCAAATCGTCCAGATCATCCTCACGGCATTCGATGGTGACCAACTCTAGCGGTTCCACTTTTTGAGGATCGCAGATCACCGCGGACAGCGCATAGCCGCAGTTGGCGAAGGCTTCATTTATATCGGCCCCAAATCCGCGGATGCCGATATCCGCCTGGTGGTCAAAATGTTCAAAGCTATGATCCATTGTGTACTCACAAAAAAAGGCACCGCTTTGACCACGGTGCCTTATCGAATTGCTGAAACAAGCCGCTCTTAGTAGCGGTAATGCTCAGGCTTAAACGGCCCGTCGACGGGAATGCCGAGATAGTCAGCCTGCTTTTGGGTCAGCTTGGTGATCTTGCCGCCGAGCCGCTGGACGTGAAGCTGAGCGACTTCCTCGTCGAGCTTCTTGGGCAGGGTGTAGACCTTCTTTTCGAGGTCTTCGGTCGCGAGCATGATCTGAGCGAGGCACTGGTTGGTAAAGCTGTTGGACATTACGAAACTCGGGTGGCCTGTCGCGCAGCCGAGGTTGACCAGTCGACCTTCAGCCAGGACGATAATCGAGCGGCCGGATTTGAGCGTCCATTTGTCGACCTGGGGCTTGATTTCATCCTTGGTACAATCGGCGCTGTTTTCGAGGTAGCTCATCTCGATTTCGCTGTCGAAGTGTCCGATATTGCAGATAATCGCCTCGTTTTTCATTTTCTCCATGTGTGAGCCGCAGATGACATCGCAGCAGCCTGTTGCCGTGACGAAAATGTCGCCCACGGATGCCGCTTCGTCCATCGTGGTCACTTCGTAGCCTTCCATCATGGCCTGGAGGATGCAGATCGGATCGATCTCGGTAATGAGTACCCGCGCGCCAAGGCCCCGCATGGACTGGGCACAGCCTTTGCCGACATCGCCGTAACCGGCTACGACGACGACTTTGCCGGCGACCATGACATCGGTCGCACGCTTGATGCCGTCGGCCAGTGATTCACGGCAGCCGTAGAGGTTGTCGAACTTGGACTTGGTGACCGAGTCGTTTACATTTACGGCCGGGAAGGGCAGGTCGCCCGCCTGGGCCATATGATAGAGGCGGTGAACGCCTGTGGTGGTCTCTTCGGATACGCCCTTGATCTTTTGTGCGACTTTTGTCCAGCGGGTGTTGTCGTTTTCCACACTGGCCGCCACACGCTGCATGACAATCTTAAACTCGGGATTGTCATAGGTTTTGTCGAGAATCGAGGGGTCGTTTTCCGCCTTCATGCCCTGGTAGACAAGCATGGTGGCGTCGCCGCCGTCGTCGACGATCAGGTCCGGGCCGTTTCCGTCGGGCCAGGTCAGGGCCATTTCGGTGCACCACCAGTATTCCTCGAGGGTTTCGCCTTTCCATGCGAAAACCGGGGTCCGGCCGGCCTTGGCTATGGCCGCGGCAGCGTGGTCCTGGGTCGAGAAGATATTGCACGAGGCCCAGCGGACATTCGCGCCGAGCGCTTCGAGCGTTTCGATCAGCATTGCCGTCTGGATCGTCATATGAAGCGAGCCCATCACGCGGAGGCCCTTTAAAGGCGCCTTGGGTCCGTATTTTTCACGGATTGCCATCAGACCGGGCATTTCGTTTTCAGCCAGCTGCATTTCCTTGCGGCCCCAGTCGGCCAGTGACATATCGGCTACCTTGTGCGGCAGCGAGAGGTCAATCGGTTCTACGTTTACGGCAGTTGATTTTACCGTTTCCATTTCTGTCCTTTCCTTAATGAGCAGTCTTTTCTGCGCGGGTTGCGCATCCATGCTTTGATTTCGATTAAATTCTTCCTGTTATATTAGGCAAAATTTGTGATTCTTCAACCGTTTCTTTTCAACAATGAGGCATTTTTTATCGGTTCCGGAGATAAATTGGAGGAAAAGCCGGCTTTTTGCTTGACTTTGGAGGCCCGAATATGGTAATGGATAAAATATGAAGACAAACGTTCGCAAATCTGCTGGTTGTTGCTGGTGGTGGCCTGTCACTTAGACAGGCGGCGCGGAACGTCCATATTTATATAGTACACATAAATCGCAGCCTGTCTTTTTGAGAGGGGCTGCGATTTTTTTATTGGCATTTTTTGGTGAGAAAATTATATTCAGGACATATTGAGTTGCTTTTGAACAGGGAATAAGATGCAGGATACGAAAGATTTGATATTTTCCGCCCAGGCGGGCCAGATTATTCCGCTGGTCCGGGAGATCGAGGTGATGAGCCCGGTGGAGTATTTCGCCAAGCTGTCGGATTATGGGCGAAAAAAGCACTGCTGCCTTCTGGAATCGAAGGATCACCTCGCTGAGGATCCAACGGGGGATTTGACCTTTGCGACCGCTGATCCGGCGCTGTACCTGACGGGCAAGGGGCAGGATTTCGAGATTCGGGCACTTTCCGCGGTCGGCAGGCGGATGCTGATGTTTTTCAAGGCCAGGCCTGAGAGGTTTACATTTTGCAGTAAAATCGATTTCGGCGAGGAAGTGATTCGCGGCAGCCTTATGCAAAACGAGCAGGTTGTTGACGAGCAGTCCCGGTTAAAGGCGATTAACCAGATGGATGTTATCCGGGCGGTTGGGTTTGCCTTTGAGCTGGCCAGTATTCCGTTTCGGGTGACGTGCGGGCTGATCGGGGCGATCAGCTACGATTTTGTCGATCAGTTTGAGAAGCTGCCCCAAAGCGAGCAGGATATCCTGGGCAACCCGGATTACGAGCTGTATTTCGCGGATAACCTGTTTTTGATGGACCATAAGAAGAGCAAGGGATATGCCCTGGTTAATGTCCTGATTACCGATGACAACCGCGAGGAGATTTACGAGCAGTCGCAGGCGTGTTTTGACAATTATCTCAAATGCGTTGAGATGGACCGGCCCTCGCCGCGGCCGGATATTACGGTCAACCAGGGCAGCGATACCGATACCAACCAGAGCGAATTCATGGAAATGGTCGAGAAGGCCAAGGGGCATATTCTCGACGGCGATATCTTCCAGGTGGTGCTTAGCCGTACGATCATTGAGCCGTGCAGGGATGAGCCTTTGGATATTTACCGCCGGCTGCGAAAGCTCAATCCTTCGCCGTACATGTTCTACCTGAATACGGAAAATACGATTTTGATGGGGGCCAGCCCGGAGCTGAACCTGCGGGTCAGCGGAGATGAGCCGCGGAATGTCGAAATTCGCCCGATTGCCGGGACCAAGCCCCGCGGCTGGGTTCGCGGGCAGATGGACCATGACATGGACGTTCGCTACGAGGCGGAACTGAAGCTCGACCGCAAGGAACTGGCCGAACATATGATGCTGGTGGACCTTGCGAGAAATGATATCGCCCGGGTGGCCAAACCGGCAACGCGCCTGGTAACCGAGATGCTTATCGCTGAGCGGTATGAATCCGTAATGCACCTGGTCAGTAACGTCAAAGGCCAGCTTTCGGAGGACCTGGACGCTCTTAGTGCCTACCTTGCGACGATGAATATGGGCACACTGACCGGGGCACCCAAGATCGAGGCGATGAAACTCATCCGTGAGCTTGAGAAGAACAAACGCGGCTACTACGGCGGGGCGGTGCTGTACCTGACCGTGGACGGCCAGTTTGACAGTTGTATTACGATTCGCGCATTGCAGGTTCGCGACGGAAAGGCGTATGTGCGGGCCGGGGCGGGAATCGTCTATGACTCCGTGCCGAAAACCGAATATGAAGAAACCCAGCATAAAGCCCGCTCATGCCTTCGGGCGATTCGAGGGGAGGGGAGCTGACCATGGATACCCGTAAAATGAAAGTTTTGTTTATCGATAATTTTGACTCGTTCACGTACAACCTCGTTGATGAGTTTGCCAAGCGAAACTGCCCGACGCTGGTCTACCGCTCGGATACGTCCATCGGTATGCTCGAACAGGTCGCCAATGAATTTCATCCGGACCTTCTGGTGATTTCACCCGGGCCGGGCAACCCGGACAAGGCAGGGGTTTCGCTTCAGGCGATTGATACGTTCAAAGAAAAGCTGCCGATCTTCGGCGTTTGCCTCGGGCATCAGTGCCTGATCCAGTATTTCGGCGGGTCGGTCGGTCATGCCCCGTGCGTGATGCACGGCAAGCCCTCGCGGATTACGCACATGGGCAAAGGCGTGTTTGAAGGGGTGGAAAATCCGCTTCATGCCGGGCGATACCATAGCCTGTGCGGGACGGAACTACCCGAGTGCCTGGAAGTGACAGCCAGCTTTGAAGGCGTGGTGATGGGGGTTCAGCACCGCGAGCATCAAATTCATGGCGTGCAGTTTCACCCTGAGAGCATACTGACGCCGACAGGCGGGAAAATTATTGAAAATATGCTGAAAATAGCGGGCAGTAAATAAGGAGACCGACGATGGCCATGATTACCGAATATCTCGAGATCATCCTGGAAGGCAATGACCTGAGCTTTGACCAGGCGCAAATGCTGCTCGATATCGTCTTTGAGGGCGAGGTGGCCGATGTCCAGCTTGCCGCGTTCCTGGCGGCGATGCGGGCCAAAAAGGCCAGTGCCGATGAGATCGCCGGGCTGGCCAGTTCGTTGCGGAATCATGCCGTTCGGGTCAATCCCGATTGCGGATTCCTGGTCGATACCTGCGGAACGGGCGGCGCGATGCTCAAGACCTTTAATATCTCCACGGCGTCGGCGTTTGTGACGGCCGGAGCGGGGGGCCATGTCGCCAAGCACGGCAACCGCGGGATTACTAGTAAGTGCGGCAGTGCGGATGTGCTGCTCGAACTGGGCGTCAATATCGCTCCCGGGGTCGAGCTGGTCGAAAAAAGCATCCGCGAGGCAGGGATCGGTTTTATGTTCGCTCCGAAATTTCACCCCGCGATGAAGCACGTTCAGCCGGTCCGCAAAAGCCTTGATTTCCGTACCGCATTTAATATTTTAGGCCCGCTGGCAAACCCTGCGTTTGCCAACGGCCAGGTGATGGGTGTGCCCGAAGAGGCCCTGATGGAACGCATCGCCCAGACGCTGCACCGGCTGGGTGTCGAGCGGGCGATGGTCGTTCACAGCGAGGGGCTCGATGAGATCAGCACGATGTCGCCTACGAAGGTGTTGCACCTGAGGGACGGGAACATCACGGCCGATCAGTTTGAGCCGGGTGATTTTGATATGCCGATTGCCGAGTATGATTCCCTTCGCGGGGATGATGCCCCGGCCAATGCGCGAATCCTTCGAGAGGTGCTTTCCGGTCAGGACCTCGGGCCAAAGCGGGATATCGTCGTACTCAACGCTGCGGCGGCGATTGTGGTTGCCGGGATTGCCGAGGACATGGCACAGGGCGTGGAACTGGCGGCAAAGTCTATCGATTCCGGCAAGGCGGCTTCGTGCCTGGATAAAATGATACAGATCACCAACGAAAACGGGGAAATGTAATGTCGGTTCGTGTGAAAATCTGTGGTACAACCAGTTACGAGGATGCCATGCTGGCGATTGATCACGGTGCGGATATGATCGGTTTTATCTTCGTCAAGGAGAGCCCGCGGTATATCGAGGCGTCGAAAGCCATCGAGATTCTCAAGCGTATCCCCAGCTATATTGACACGGTTGCGGTCTTTGCCGATCCGGATATCAATGATGTCCGCGAAATCAGCGAAGACGGCCTGATTAATTGGGTCCAGCTTCACGGCAATGAGAGCCCGGAGTTCTGCGAGTCGATTGACTGGTCGTGTCTTCGGACGATGAAGGCGTTTCGCGTGAAAAGCAGCGAAGATATCCGCAGGAGCAGCGAGTACCAGACCGATGCCATCCTTTTTGATTCTTTTGATCCGAGCAAACTGGGCGGTACGGGCAAACAGTTTGACTGGTCGTTGCTGGATTCTTTTTATCAGCGAATTTTCCTGGCCGGCGGGATCAACCCGGAGAATGTCATCGAGGCCGTGGATACCGGTGTCTATGGGATTGACGCCTGCAGCGGACTGGAAGATACACCGGGCAAAAAAGACCCGAAAAAAATGAAACTCTTTTTTGAGCGATTACATACGTTGCGAGGTTAAAATGAAATATAAGGGAAGATTTGGAATATTCGGTGGTTATTATGTGCCCGAGGTGCTGATGCCCGCGCTGGAAGAGACGGAAGAGGCGTTTTACAAGTACAAGGATGACGAAAAATTCCTGGCGGAACTGGATGTGCTGTATAAGGATTATGCCGGGCGGCCAACTTCGCTCTATTTTGCACAACGTTTCAGTGAGCATGTCGGTTTTAATGTGTACGTAAAGCGCGAAGATTTGCTGCACGGCGGGGCGCATAAGACCAACAACACCCTCGGACAGGGTCTGCTGGCAAAGTATATGGGCAAGAAGAAGCTCATCGCCGAGACCGGGGCCGGTCAGCACGGCCTGGCCACCGCGATGGTTGGGGCGCTGTTCGGCATGGAGACCAAGATCTTCATGGGCAAAGTGGATGTTGAGCGTCAGAATGTCAATGTACATAAGATGCGGCTGTGCGGGGCCCAGGTGATCCCTATTGAGGATGGCACCGGCACACTCAAGGACGCGATCAACGAGGCGATGCGCTACTGGACAGCCCACGTGACTGATACGTATTACCTGTTTGGGACGGTCTGCGGGCCGCACCCGTTCCCGACGATTGTGCGGCATTTTCAAAAGCCCATCGGCATCGAGGCCCGTGAGCAGTTCCTGAAAAAAACCGGCAAACTTCCCGAACTGGTGTGTGCCTGTGTCGGCGGCGGCAGCAACGCGATGGGCATCTTCTCGGGGTTTGTTGATGACAAGAGTGTGCGCCTGATCGGCGTCGAGCCGGCCGGCCAGGGCCTCGAATCCGGCCAGCACGCGGCGACGCTTGTGGCTGGGGATGTCGGGGTATTTCACGGCGCACAGAGCTACCTGCTCCAGGATCACGAAGGACAGGTCTATGAAACCGAGAGTGTTTCCGCGGGGCTCGATTACCCGGCGGTAGGGCCCGAGCATTGCATGCTCAAAGACAGCGGCCGGGCGGAATACGTTAGCGTGGAGGATGAAGAGGTGCTCGATACATTTGACCTGTTTACCCGGCTCGAGGGTATTCTGCCTGCACTGGAAAGTACACACGCCCTGGCATGGCTGGTCCGCCAGAAGGGCAAGTTCAAGCCTGAAACCAACGTGGTCGTCAACCTCTCCGGGCGCGGGGACAAGGACGTGGGAATTGTTGAATCACACAGACCGATGGAGAACCTATAATCATGGCAAGCTATAAGCAAGTGTTTTCTAAACTGGACCGGACCGCGCTGATCCCGTTTTTTGTGATCGGAGATCCGGATTACGATACAAGCCTTTCGCTGGCAAAAACCGCAATCGACGCCGGTGCGGACATTCTCGAACTGGGCCTGGCTTTTTCCGACCCGATCGCGGACGGCCCGACGATTCAGAAGGCGGATATCCGGGCACGCAAGGCGGGCATGACCGTCAAGCGGGCCCTTGAGTTCATCCGGGAAGTTACGGCGTATAAGGATGTTCCCATTGGGCTGCTGGTGTATTACAACCTTGTGTACCAGTATGGCGTGGAGGCGTTTTGCCGCGATTATAAAGAGGCAGGCGGGACATCGATTCTTATCGCCGATTTGAGCGTAGACGATGCCCATGAAATCGCCGGGCCGAGCAAAAAGGCCGGGCTCGATACCGTCTTTATGGCGACACCGGTGACCAGCGACGAGCGTGCTCAAAAAGTGATCGAGCAGACCTCCGGATTCATTTATACCGTTTCGGTGCTGGGCGTTACCGGGGCCAGGACGACGCTGTCGGATGCGGTCGCTCCGCTGGTCGCGAAACTAAAGGCCATGACGGACCTGCCGGTTTGCGTGGGATTCGGCATCAGTGAGACGACCCATGCCGTGGAAGTGGCCAAAGCCGGGGCCGATGGTGTGATCATCGGTTCGCGGATTGTGCGTATGATCGAGGAAAACCTCGGCAATCCCGACAAAATGCAGCAGGAGATTAAGAGCTTTATCCGCAGCGTTGTTGAGGCACTGGAAACAAAGGGTCAATAGAAATCATGCTCTATGACGGGATCAACTGATCTTTCTCTGAGTGTGTTCGTCGCTCGATGTGGTTCAGTACGTTCATGTAATTGATGTACGAATCATAAGGGGATTCGTAGGGGTTGAAGTACTTGTGAACGTCCCCATCGGCAAAATACTTGGTGCACATGTAATAGAAATGGTCAGAGGTCTGCAGCTTGCGCCAGTCGGAGAGTAGATTGGGGTCATTGGCACTCTTGATCTTCTCTTCCATGCGGTAAATCTCATGGAGGGCATTGGACTGCATTGCGTTGCCCAGCCACGCCGACAGGTCCCGCTCGGTATCCGCCCAGCTAATCATGTGCGGAACATCCACGACATCGAGGCTCGGGTAGTGTTCCACTGCCTCAGAGGGTGTCATGAAATTGTTGTCCGGATGTCTTAATATCTCATCGGGCAAGTGGTACATGAACTGGAAAATCCCGGTATCCTCCCACTGGTGCTCACCGAAGGTTTCGTAGTCCATAAACAGGTTGATGACCTGCCCGTTGCCGTTGAACTGGTGGACCCACTGGGCGAACTTGGGTGCCGTCAGCGGGAATTCCTTCCAGCCGCGATTCGAGAACCGAAACGCGATATCATCGCTGAGGGTGTAATTCTTGAGCAGCAGCTTAACATTCTGGCAATTGGGCGGAGAATACATGAAGTTTGGACTGCGGTGGCCCAGGATATGGTCCGCGCCTTCGGTAATAATTCCGGTAAATCGGCCCATTTCATCAATCGTCTGAGCGAGTTCATTGTTGTAGATCAGTTCGGTATTGCGGAACACCCGCGGAGTCTGGCCAAAGAGGTGACGCATTAGCTCGCTGTGTTTTTCGATCTGTTCCTTGAACTCCTGGCGGGAGTACAAAAAACTCAGGCTGTGATAATAGGTTTCTCCCAGGAATTCCACGCACCCGGTATCGGCAAGGGCATCAAAGGTGCTGACCACCTCGGGGCAGTACTGGTGGAACTGCTCCATGAGTACGCCGGTGATGCTGTATGAAACCTTGAACCGGCCTTCGTGACGTTTGATTAGATCAAGGATAAGACGGTTCGCTGGCAGATAGCACTTGTTTGCTACCTTGCGGCAGATCGTTGCGTTCTTGTAATCGTCGAAATAATGCGGGGATTCATCAAAAATCGTGTAATGACGCAGACGATACGGCTGATGGACCTGAAAATAAAAACAGACTGAACTCATCCCTCACCTCACTTTATTTGTGACAACAGAATTATAAATTTCGATACACCTTTGGGCCGAGTCTTCCCATTTTAACTTACGTACCTCAAATGTTCCGTGTTCGCGAAGAGTCAAAGAAAGGGGCGGATATTTCAGGACAGCAAGAATCTTGTTTGCCATTTCGTTGACATCCCAGAAGTCAATTTTCAGGGCATGGGTCAAAACCTCGGAAACCCCGCTTTGCCTGCTGATAATGACCGGTACATCGTGGTTGAGGGCTTCGAGCGGAGCGATCCCGAACGGCTCGGAAACTGACGGCATCACGTACAGATCGGCCATGTCATAAACCCGCTGGACGTCTTTGCCCCGCAGGAATCCGGTAAACAGCACTTTCTGGCCGATACCGAGGTGTGCAGCCATCTCGATGATCCGCTGCATCATATCGCCTGCCCCGGCGATGACAAATTTAACTTTGTCCATGTGCTCAAGTACTTTTTTGGCGGCCATAAGGAAGTATTCCGGACCCTTCTGCATGGTAATTCGGCCCAGGAACAGAACAATTTTTTCATCAGATGCGATTTTCGTCTTTGTATATGGCAGGCCGTTCTGTTCGACACCGTTATAAACAACCTCCACTTTGTCTCCAATTACGCCATAGCGGCTAAGGAGGATATTTCGGGTCAGGTGGCTGACCGCAATGACTTTGTCCGCGGCATGGAATCCTTTGCGTTCGATGTCGTAAATTTCCTGGTTGACATGTTCGCCTGAACGGTCAAACTCAGTTGAGTGAATATGGCAGATCAGGGGTTTGCCGCTGATGGCGGAGACCGCCACGCCGGCCGGATAGGTCATCCAGTCGTGGGCGTGTACCAGGTCAAAGCTCTCCTGGCGGGACAGACGGACAGCCGCAGCGGCATAGCGGTGAATCTCACTGAACATGTCGCCGCCGTAATTTGCCTTGCTGGAAGTTTCGTTGCTCTCTTCTTCGAAGTCAAAGTCGTATATTTGCCTGGATTTAATCAGTTCGCGAATTTTTTCTTCGAATTGCTGGGGATTGGAATATGGATCACTGATTAGTGAGGGGATTTGGCGAAATGAGATGTTCTCAAATTCACTGCTTTGCTCATAAGTTTCTTTTGAAAACGTGACATTCCGGGGAGAGAGCATCTTAACATGTGTGGCTTGTTCCGATTCGATCGGGCTGGGCAGGACGAACACCACCTCAGTACCCAGACTGCTCATCGCTCGAGTCAGACCATGGCAGGCCGTACCAAGCCCTCCGCTGATAAACGGAGGAAATTCCCATCCGAGCATAAACACTTTCATAGTGTACCCCCGATTCCTTTCCCTGTTATGTTTTGCTCTCTGTAACTGAACGAGTAAAAAGGATTTAACCCTTTTTCAGTTCCATCCGCCCGTTCATTAATCATATATATGCGCCCATATCGTATTGTAATCATCTTCTTTCCAAAACGTCTATAATATTTTTAAAAAAACATTTTTTTTATACTGAAAAGCAGGATTTCAATCAAATTCTATAGAGATATTGCCTGAAAGGAACAAGCGGTTTCCAGATGAGACGGAATTGTAAAGTTTAGGGCGTCCATGGAAATGCGCATAAAAAAAGTCGATTCAAGATAGTATGAATCGACTTTTTCCCGCGTGTTTGTAGGAATCAAAGGTCCTGGGGCTTGACCGTGCTGCGACGGTTTGCCTCAGTTCTCTTGAGCGCAGAATCCAGAATGCAGTAAATGCGCTCATTGAGAGCCTGGATAGCATCAGATGAGGTCATCATGCCCTGCGACTTAATGTAGGCTTTGACCTTGCTTGCTACTACCAGAACTTCCTTGTCAGCTTTCTTAGCGGTTTTCTTCTTTGCGGCTTTCTTTTTTGCCATTTTTGATACCTCCATGATCCTAAAACGTTCTTAACAACATAATTTAAATACTATATGAACGACATATGGCATAACTAAGAGCCTATTTTGTAGGTTCCGATAAGTCCTTGCAATAAAAAAATGGCCTGAAACTTAAAAATTTTGCATTTATAGGCCATTTTGAGAAAATTTTTCATTAAAAATCCTCGAAAACGGGCTCAAAAGGGCCTTCGGCTTCTCAAAAATGCGAAATTCATAAACACACCCCTGTATTGTGACGATGAGCACCAACGGAGTATAAATAAAGAAACGCCACGTTTTGGAGTACTTAGTATGGCGCATCGTAAATCAGGTAAAGGGTCGGGTCCGGCGGTCAAAGAATTTGTGACCGTTGCTTTCGCAGAGGACCTCGACCTGGCAAAGCAGTATAAAGAGCTGCTCGAAGAAAACAACATCCCCTCTATGGTGAAATCTCAACCGGACACCGCGGATACATTCCCTGGAATCGCGGTTCTCGTGCCGGAAGATTTCCTCGATGAAGCCCATGTTCTGATCGAATCCCAGAGCGGGTACAATGACTTCTATGATATGGCATTTGAGGACCACAAGCTCGAAGAACTCGATGACCTGGACATTCTCGACGACACCGAAGATCATTTTTAACGCAGCTACAAAACAGCATCGGATTTTAGAAATAAGGATTTATCCGTGAGCGAAAATATTGAGCATACAGAAGATCAGGATCAGGGATCCTTTCTTGAGCGCAGACAGAGCGTTGTAGACCGGCGTTTAGGGCTCGATCGCAGAAGAGGCCCCGGAAGGCGGCTCAGCGAAGAGCGAAAAGCCGCAGAACAGGGCGAAATGACCGATGAGCAGTTCGAATTTCTTATGGCGATTGATGCCTATAAGAAGCAGAATCAGCGGCCGTTTCCGACCTGGACGGAGGTTCTGGAGGTGATTAAGGCCATCGGGTACCGCAAGGTCGCCGAGCCGGAATCACTGGAGAGCTTCAAAAAAGAACCTGCTCCCGCATCCGGCTGATCTTGCACGAAAAGTGTGTGCGGGTCAATAGCGGCGTCTGGCTTCCATTAAAAGCTGAATTTTATTGTACGTTTCCGGGCTTAGATTTTTCTTAAAGATGTCCCGGACGGCCTTAATGGAGGTTCTTTTTGTTAAATGTGTCACAATAATATGCTCAGCCTCCATCTTTTCGGTGAGCTTTACAAAGTCCCCAATGTGCATATGATGCCCGGCATCCGCGCGGCCGAGGTGCTCCTCGAGGAAGAAAGTGCATTCAAGGATCAATATCCGGCTTTGACGGATGTAGTCAAGCTTTGAATAATCCACATATTTCGTATCCCCAAAATAGGAAACAATCGGAATCTCGACGGGATTGTCGATCTCGATTTTCTGGCGCTTGAGCTCTACAATCTGGGCGCTGGCCAGGTTGCGGTATTCGGGCTTGATCTTCTTGCGTTTCTCGATCACCGTAAAGCCGACCGATCCTCGGCAGTGTTTCGTTGGAAAAACACGCGCGATCAGGTTGGGTTTTATCGTGTATTCATCTCCGGCCTCCACTCCTACCAGTTTGGCAGGGATACGGTTTCCATCCAGCATGCCCCAGGCATCGATGATTTTTTTCATCGGTTCGATGCAGGGTTTTGGGGCGAGGACGGTGCCCGGGCTCTGAGCATTGAAATTGCGGTGAGAGAGATAATAGGCGATCCCCGCGGCATGGTCCATGTGCCCGTGGGTCAGCAGGACGTGATTAATCGGGATCAACTGATCCGGGGCCTTGCCGATGTCAAAGCAGACATCGAGCTGGGGCATCCCGATGACCGTCTCTTCGCCGGACGCCGAGTAGCCGATGATTTCAAGATCGCCGATTTGTATATTCGCTAAACTATGGCTGGGCATAGACTTTCCTTCATTTGCAATCAAAACGCATATCTTAGGCAAAGATGGCGACATTGTCAATCGTTTTTGGGCCGTGCAGCGGTAATGAGAATGTGATATAATCCAGATATGGTTGATAAACGCAAAAGCAGGGGGCCGGCCCCGAAAGACCGCGAGTTTTTCGGTCCCGATCAGATCAATATGCTGCGAAACGGCGTGGGGGACCTTTCCTGGCTGCTGACGAGAGGGTACGCACTGCCCAGTGCGTTAAAGCTTGTGGGGGATCGTTATTGTCTCCGCCAGAGGCAGCGAACCGCGGTGATGCGTGCTTCCTGCGGTGACCCGGCCCTGGCCCAAAGGCAGACAAAACGGAAGGACTGGTCGGACCTGGCAGGTCGGGATGTCGTAATCGACGGGTATAATCTGCTCATTACGGTTGAATCGGCCCTGTCCGGCGGGGTCATTCTAAAGTGCAGGGACGGCTGTTACCGGGACCTGGCGGCAATTCACGGGACGTATAGAAAAATTGAGCAGACGCTGCCGGGGCTGGAGCTGATCTGTGGTGTACTGAAAAATGCAGGTGTGGGAGGGGTTCAAGTCCTTTACGATCAGCCGGTTTCTAACAGCGGGCGGTTAAAAGTTCTCACGCAGGAACTCTTCGAGCAAAAAAGGCTCAACTGGGCCGCCCGGGTGTGCATGAATCCGGATCGGGAGATGATCGCATCTGACAGGGTGGTCATATCCAGTGACAGCGCGGTGCTGGATCAATGTCAAGCCTGGGCGAATGCCGCGGAGCAAATCTTTAAAGAGATTGAAGAGCCCTGGATTGTGGATTTATCCCTGTAAAAGCTGTCGAATATCGTGCAGGGTAATTTCTTCGAGGCTGGAGACGACTCGATGTGCATCCGCGAGCCGCTCAGCGGGGACGGAATTGGTCACGGCAATGCACTTGCAGCCAGCAGCAAGAGCCGCCTCGACTCCGTTGGGAGCATCCTCAATGACCACGCTCATTTTCGGGTCTACATTCGCTTTTTTCGCTGCGGTCAGGAACAGCTCCGGATCGGGTTTTTTGTGCGTTACGTCCGAACCGGTGATATAGGTCAGCTCCCGCCAGGGGATTTGGGCGGAATCAAGGACGGCCTGGCTCTTTTCCCGCGTGCTCGATGTGGCGATGGCAACGGTGAAATCATCCGCGTCCATTGCATCCCGGATCAGTTCCATGACACCGGGAAACGCCGGCAGGGGTGATTGGGCCAGGATTTGCAGGAAGTTGTCCTGCCTACGCTGGGTTGCGGCCTCGACCTGTGTATCGTCCAGTTCCAGTCCGTGCACTGAGGCGGCGGCGCGGACATAGGCCGCGGCACCCCGGCCAAGACCGGCCTCGAAATCTTCCCGCTTCACGCCTTTTATATCAAAAAGCTGCTCGAACATCGCGATCGAGGCCTTCGCGTTCACCGCCTCGGTATCGGCGATTACGCCGTCAACGTCAAAGATCAATCCGTACATAATCGGCTTCCTTTCCCAAATAACTCGATTGGTTTACAAAGCCCAGATAATCGCCTGAAAGCGTCGATTTTCAAGCGAAATCTCAAAAAATGTATCTCAAATTCACGATAACCTGTTATAATTACGATAATTAAGGTAAGGTATTCTTTGCGAGAATTCATGTGGAAATAAACCAGGATCAAAACCAGGGATCAGCGCACAGCCTCATAGACAAGGCTCGCAGGGATCCGCAGGCCTTTGTGTACCTTTTTGACCTCTATGTCGAGGAAGTCTACCGTTTCTGTCTCGGGTTTCTTTTCGATAAGAGCGCGGCTCAGTTGGCTACGCTGGATGTTTTCAAACGTGCGGCTCGGGAATTTCGTACGTTTGACGGGAGTCTTCGCCAGTTTCACCTGGGGCTGTTTCGTTATGCGGTCAAGGTTCTTGAATCCGCGGACTTAGAGCAGCGAAAAGTACAGGCAAATGCCCAAAGTGCGATTGACAGTTATAAACAGGCGTTTTGTTCTCTTGAATTGGCCTCCCAGCAGGCGGGGGCCCTGGTTTTTCTTGCCGGGCTGGATGCTTCACAGATCGCGCGTCTGCTCAATCGCAACCTTCCCCTGGTTCGCGAGCAGGTTTCCGAGGTGCAAAAGGTTTTGGCGGAATCCATCGACCAGTTTGATCCCTCCGATCCGCTCGAGGAGTTTTTGCCGGGGCTGATTGACAAGCTTTGTGCAGAAAAGAAAATGGATGAGGAGTTCCGTAAAAAGCTGCGTCAGGAGCTGGCAATGATTGCCCAGGTCGAACAGGATGCCGGCGGGGGGCACAAGTCCATGGCTACGGGCCTGTTGATTGCAGCGGCGGTCCTGCTGGTTGCGGCGGTTGGCGGGCTGTACCTGCTTAGCTCTGGTCTTTTGCCCGGCAGGGGGGAACCTGCAGAGCCCGCAGATACGGGCGGCCAGGCAGCAACGGCTGATACAGCCGCGGGCACTAACGAACAGACGCTTACCGAAGAACAGCTAATGTACGAGTATGACAATATCCTCCAGCTCGTGGCCAAGCAGAACGAGGAAGGGCTGATTCGTGCTTACCAGTCGGACAGTGAGATTACCCGGTACCTGGTTGTCGGTTTCCTGGGCGGAATCGGGGGGCGAAAGTCCCTTGAATTTCTTGACAGGGTGATTGAAGAGCAGGAGATCACCAATCCACAGGATCCTCACATCATGGCGTATGAAAAAATCAATGACCGATTAAGCCAGACGACGGTGGTGGTGTCCGACCAGGTGCAAAATACTCCGGACCGTTTGCCGCCGCCGGATGAAGGCAGCCGGACAGCACAGGGTGATGAGACGGATAATGCACAAGAGGCTCTGGTCCCGGACGGTGAACAGCCGATTGTTTCCGGCCGAGTGCTGGATGCACAGGGCCAGCCGGTCGTCGACCTGGAGGTGTATATTGAGAATACGGCCCGGCAGGTTACCACGACAAATGAGCAGGGTGTTTACGGCTTTGCATCACTTGCGGCGGGCCTGTATTCGCTGGGCGTGGTCTCACAGGAATACGTACTCAGCGATGTGCCCGAGGGGGTGATGTCGATTCGTATCGCCGAAGGGGTGCCCATGAACCGGGACATCAAGGTCAGCCCGGCAGGGTGGATATCCGTTGCCGTGGTTGATTCGGCGAATCGGCCCGTCGACCTGGCAAGGGTGTATCTAAGCGCCCGTGCCCCGCAGGATCAGGTTCGGCAGATCGCCGAAAAGACCCTTGAAATCGAGGCCGTGGAGTTCGGTCCGGTTGCGGTTGTGGACGATGAATACTATGTAACCGTAACGCACGAGGATTTTGCCCCTTCCATGACCGCGGTCATGCTTACCGAATCAAGCGCAACTGAATACCTGGTTCTCCAGCTTACCCAGGTGCCCCGAATCGAGGGGATTGCCCAGGACGCCTTTGGCAATCCGATCGAGGGGATCGAGGTGATTGCAGTGCCAGACTGGTGGGTGCTTGAGGATCTCGGACAGGGGTTTGTCACTGATCCCAAGGGCGGTTTTGCTCTCGAAAACATTCCTCCGGGCCCGACGGATATTTACATCCGGTCTTTCAATGGCGGGGGTGTGCTGCCCGATCCGGTGTTCCTTGAACGCATCAATCTGCCGGTTCCTGAGCAGCCGTTTTTCTTGGTGGTTCCGGACTCGATTCTTGAGGGGCGAGATTTGTAAGCCGCGGTCCGATAACCGGTGTTTCGGGTTAAAAAAAGGGCCGGACGAAACCGCCCGACCCATAAAAAGCAAGGGCCTTAATCAAAGGCCCGCCCTCGGCGAAACATGACACCACCGAACATCACCCATCATCGCTCAAGCCAGATCTTTGACGCGAATCAATTTCGTAACAGCTGATATGCTGGTGTCTATATAAGATGTAACAAATAAAACCGGGATTTCCAAATGATCCAGGAAGATTCCGGATAGAATTTGTCTGTCCGATAATTGTGTGTGTGCCGCGGGCGGTTTCCCTCAGGATACTTCGTCGATACATTCTGAGATGGATCGGCAAACCTCGGCGATCTGGTCGTCCGGAAGATTGTTATAAAACGGCAGGGCAATCGTTCGCTTGCAGACCTGGTCGGTCACGGGGAAATCGCCTTCCTTGCAGCCGTACTGCTCGGCAATAAACGGCTGGAGATGGACCGGCTGGAAGTAATTGCTGACCTGGATTCCGCGGTCGTACATCTTCCCGATGACGGCATCTCGCTGGTCGGAGGTAAAGCTGTCCTTGAGGCGGATGACAAACACAAACCAGCTCATGCGTGAATTTTCCGGCTCCTTCGGGAGGATGATCCGGTCTTCATTGGCAAGAAGTTCGAGATAGGTGTCAGCGACTCTTTTGCGTTTGGCGACGATTTCCTCAATTCGGGACATCTGGACGACGCCCATTGCGCAGTTGATATCCGAGAGGCGGTAATTGTACCCGAGGCGTTCGTGGGCCAGCCAGCCGCCGGATTTGCCGCGTCCCTGGTTCCGCATGGATCGACAGACATCGGCAAGGTCTTCATCGTCGGTTACGATCATTCCGCCCTCACCGGTGGTGATCTGTTTATTCGGGTAAAAGGCGAAAACTCCGGCGATCCCGAATGTGCCGGCCATGCGGCCGTTGAGTTGAGAACCAAGGGCTTCGCAGCAATCCTCGAGGATGGGCAGATTGTGGTTTTGGGCAACGGCGAGGATGTTGTCGAACCGTGCCGGGTTGCCGAAGACCTCGACGGGCATGATGGCTTTGGTATGTCTCGTGATGGCCGCTTCGATCAGGTCGGGGTTGATATTCAGATTTTCCGGATCGATATCCACGAATACCGGTTTTGCGCCTGTCATCATGATTGTCGTTGCGCTGGCGATAAATGTAAACGGGGTAGTAATGACCTCGTCTCCTTCGCCGATTCCCATGGCTTTGAGGCAAAGATAGAGCCCGCTGGTGCCGCTGTTGACGGCCACGGCATATTTGCGGCCCGTGTAATCCATAAAGGCTTTTTCGAACTCGGGCAGTTTGGGGCCCAGCGAGAGGCTGCGGCTTTGCATAACTTCTATGACCGCGTCGATTTCCGCTTGTGTGATATCCGGTCCGGATAAGTATATTTTGACATCTGACATCGAAAACTCCATGAGTAATAAGGTAAAGACGGCTGTATTATAGCGGTATGCTTTCGGAATGCCACCAAAAAGAAAAAACACGGGCTCTTTTCATAAGAACCCGTGCTGGTTGGGGGGTATGACTAGAACTTATTTCATAAGGGCACATTGCCCCCGAAAGCCGGCGTTGTTACTCGGCCGGTTCGGCGGGAGGTGCCGGGATTTCAAACAGGGCACTGGTCGAGATCCATTTTTCGGCAAACAGGCAAAGGTCGCCCTGGTCTACGACGCAGTTTCCGTCCAGGTCGAGGGTCGGGTTTTCCCGGCACTGATCTTCCGGGGCCAGGCGGAGAACGAGGTAATCTTCCTTGCCGTTAAGGGCGGAGGTCTGGGCCGCGGCAAAGATCATATTACCCGCTGCGCCGAGGGCCACGGGGGTTTCCTCGTCATTGTACGTGTCGTTGTTAAAGGTCATCATGTCGCGCAGTTCACCGGTTGCGGGGCGATACTTTAGAACGATCAGGTTGTCATCCTGTCCGTCGGCGTATGCAGAGCCGAGAACCACGATATCGCCGTCGCTGTGGACCATGATGCTTTTTCCCTGGTCGTATTTGTTTCCCATACTGTTGTAGCTGTCCGCCCACAGCTCCGTGCCGGAAGGATTCAGGCAGACGGTGTAAATGTCCGCACCATAAACTCCCTCGGTTACCTCGTTATAGGCGCGGCCGGTTGCGTAAATGTTGCCCTCTTCGTCCAGTGCAATATCCATGGCCATGTCGGGCAACGTTCCCTCACTGGTTATTGAAATGATACCCAGGCTGTCGCCGGTGGCAATGTCAATTTTAGCCAGGCAGAAATCACTGCCCCCAAAAGTGTTTTCGCAGGTCGCAGAGAGGAAGACCCCATCGTCGAATACTGCGATGGCGGAGGGGCGGTCGTCATTGCTGCCGGGATAGTCGATTCGGTTGGTCCAGTCTTCATTGCCGAGGTTGTCGTATTTCACCGTTACGATGTCATAGCCGGTGCCGTCGCCTTCGCTGAATCCGGTGACATAAATATCGTTTGCGTCGTCCACTGTCATCGCGACAGGCTGGTCGTAGCCGTCAGCAAGCTGATCGCTGTGATAGGACCGGGCCCAGAAGAGCTGTCCGAGGCCGTCGTATTTCAGGGTTGCATAGTCGTAATAGGTGCCGTTGTTACCGATGCTCTTGCCGGTTACGTAAATGTAACCGTCCTGGTCGAGCGCAAGATCGTAGGCAATATCGTGGCTTTCGCCGGTGCCGTCGTAGAATTCAGCCCACTGCTGGACACCACTGCTGTCGTATTTAATCAGGGCCATATCTTTCGTGCCGCGATAGCTTTCGCCGGCAACGTATACATTGCCATTGGAATCGACCGCGATGCCGTAGCCCTTGTCGATACCGTTTTCCGTGTCGTCATTGTAGTCTATGCGCCACAGTTCATTGCCATCGGCGTCATATTTAATGGTCAGGATATTATAGCCCTCGATACCGTTTTTGCTCTCGCCGGTGACATACACATTCCCGTCGGCGTCCACGGCCATATCGTGGATGATATCCTGGTTAAAGGCCTCGTCATAAGTGACACTCCACTCTACGGTATCCTGCAGACCCACCGGCGCAAAGCCATCACTTAGCCATGCCTGACACATCTCGTAGTAATCATACATATCCACCCGGCAGTCTTTGTTGTAGTCATTCGGGTCGTAATATTCACAGTAGCCGATATCACTCATGTACCCGGCCTGACGGATGATGACCGGGGTAACGGGTTTGTTATTGAGTTCATATGGAATATTCGGGTCGTCGGAATACCCGGTCTCGACGTCTACCATCTTGACTGCATTTACGACGTCCATACCCATGCCGTCAACGATCTCGGCAAAGACGCAATAGCCGGGATTCTCTTCGTCGGTGTAGTCGAGGGTGGGATTGTCCACGATATTGATGAAGAACTGGCTGGTGGCGGAATCCGGATCGCTGGTCCGGGCCATCGAGAATGTACCCTCGGTATTGTTCAGGCCATTGGGGTTTTCGTTGACAATTTCATCGCCCGGTTCACGGTAGGTCAGGTTCGGGTCGCACAGGCCTGCCTGGAGGACGAACGTTTCTTCCACGCGGTGGAAGATCAGGCCGTCGTAGAATCCGGATTCGACGTACTCTTTAAAGTTTGCGACGGTAATCGGGGCCTCGTCCTCATAAAGATGGACCGCGATGTCGCCGTACTGGTCGTTTTCCCACTGAACCTTGAAAACGACAACTTTTTCCGGATCGATCAGGTTCGGGTCATAGAGACCGAAACACGAAGATACAAAAAGGATGACCAATGCGCCACAAAGGATATTCTTCATCACACCACTCCAAACCGTTAGCCTTTTATTTACAAACGTTACGCGAGTCTTCCTTCCAGCCCCAAGTCACGCGTTTATCATACCATAATCCAAAGGGGCAAGTCAAGGGGATTCAGGGTTTTTACCCAGTTAAAGGGGGTAATGCAGTCAAAACAGGTCGGGTTATAACGATTGTTTCCGGCAGGTTCGATAATGTCGTGGATAGTAGCAAAATCTCAGTAAATGGCTAAAAATCCGGCTTACGGCGGAATTTTTTGGTTTCTCCGCGGCGTTTTTTATTTTCGAGGCGTTTTTCATTTACTTTTCGGGGAATGCGGGTCTTTTTCCGGATTTTGGGTTTTTTCAGTCCCCATTCGAGCATTGCATGAAGTCGATCTTTGGCGTCCGTTTTGTTCTGCTGCTGGCTGCGGAACCGCTCGGATCGAACTAGGATATCCCCGTTTTGGGTAATTTTATTGCTCAGTCGCGTGCGGATCCTGCTTTTTTGCTGCTCGGTGAGGGTCTGGCTCGCATCCAGCGAAAAGCGGAGTACGACCGCGGTGTTGGTTTTGTTGACGTGCTGACCGCCCGGGCCGCTGCTGCGAACAGCGGAGTATTCGATTTCATGATCGGGAATCTCTACGGCGGGCTGGGCAGTCATGGGAGCAACCGGGCTTACAGTCCCATGTTTTCGATGAACAGGTTGGCCTGGTCGATGCTCTGCTCCATCTCGCGGATGAGGGCGAAAACGTCGGTTTCCACGCGGTCAAGCTGGCCGCGCAGCGAGGCGATAGCCTGTGCGTTTAGGTTATGTTTGAGATAGAGGACCTGGTCCTGGAAGGCCTGGAGGACCGGCTCCATTTTCGCCTCGGCCCGGCGCATGGCCGTGATGAGTTTTTCGTACTGCTCGCGGGTGACATTGAGCGTCTGTTCGCTTCTTTTGCGAAGCTGCGTATTGGTATAGAGTTCCAGCTCGTTTTGCCACTCTCTGAACAGGGATTCGGCGACATTTTCCACGTTATCGACGCGGTCGGAGACTTCTCTTGCGGAGGCGAGGCTCTTTTCGTACTGGGCATTGAGGGTGCGGTACTGCTGTTCGAGGTCTCCGCCTTCGACCTGCAGGACGGTCATAAACTCATCCAGCGCCGAGGCGAACTGCTCCTTGGTCTCTTCCTGGCTGTCGCGGGCCTTTTCCACGCGGCTGACGAGCAGTTCCCGCCTGGGTTTTCCCAGTTTTTCCATGGTGTTATAGTAGGTTTCCCTGCAGCCCAGACTTGTCATCGCGGCCAGTGCAAAGATCGCAAAGAGTGTATTTCGCATGTCACAGCCTCCTGTTTATTCTTTTTTTGGCATTCCAAAACGATTTCATTTACCTGCCTCAAATATAAACGATTTAGAGACATTATTAAACGAGAATTTCCGGAATCCGCGATTTCTGACAGAACTTCTTTTACAAACCGCCGTAAACGTGGTATATGCAACATGAAGATGTTAGATGAAGGGCTCTACGCATGAAAAACAAAACAGAAAATAAAACAGAGCTTTTTGTAGAGGTAGCCGTCGCCGAAGACAGCGAACTGGCACAGGATTACATTGATTATTTACACGATAACGGAATCCCGGCGAAGATGAAAAAGGGCAACTCCAATTACGCATACGACACCTTCATCCTCGTGCCGGCAAAAGAATACGAACTTGCGTATGACATGATCAGCCTGCGCAACGATTACGAACAAACCAATATCCCGCTATATGACAGCAGGGACAGTGACGACATTCAGGAGACCGAGCAGGATCAATTTCTGTACATTGATCCGAATCGAGCGGCATGATTTCTTAAACGACGGATAAAAAATACGACATTACCATATCCCGGCAGCCCTTTAATCCAACTGTACCACATCGTTATATGCAGGGACAACGGCGTTTAAACCCAGTTCTTCAGTGACAAGGTCTTTAAATGCACTCGCGCTGTTCGTTTCGCCGTGTATCACAAACACCTTTTTGGGCTTTGCCTTAATCGCCTTAAGCCACCTGATAAGTTCATTTTTATCCGCATGGGCGGAAAAGCCGTTGATCCGGGCAATGCGGGCCTTGACCTGTCGAGTCTGGCCGAGGATTCGCACCTCTTTTTCGCCGCTGACAATGTGCCTGCCCAAAGTGCCGACCGCCTGGTAGCCGACGAAAAGAATTGTACTCTCGGGCCGCTCGATATTGGTCACCAGGTGATGCTTGACACGCCCGCCGGTGCACATACCCGAGCCGGCAATGACCATGATCGTACCCTTGATGTTGTTGATCGCCTGCGACTGCTTGGTGGTCCGTGTCATTTGCAGGCCGGCGAAATCAAACGGGGAATCGTTGTTTTTGAGCAGTTCGTTCATCTCCCTGTCGAGCATTTCCGGATGTTTCTGGAACACTTTTGTCACGCTGATGGCCATGGGGCTGTCGAGGAAGACTAATAACGGATCGATGCGGTCTTCATTAAGCAGTTCATGGAGGAAGTACAGCACCTCCTGGGATCGCTCAATCGCGAAACTCGGCACAATAATATTGCCGCCAAGTTCGGCGGTGGTATTGACGATTTCTTCGAGCCGGCCCTTGATATCCGCGACATCTTCATGCACGCGGTCGCCGTAGGTCGATTCGATCAGGACGTAATCCGCCTCTTCAAACAGGGTGGGGTCATTGAGGATCGGGCGGTCCCAGCGGCCCACATCGCCCGAGAACAGGATCGTGCGGGATTCGCCGTTGAGTTGGATCTTGACCTTGAGCATCGCGGCCCCGAGGATATGGCCCGCGTCATGGAAGCTGACCTTGATTCCAGGGAAAATCTCGCTGACCTGTTTGTAGGCCACGCCCCGGAACATCGGCGGACACAGCCTGGCGTCCTCGACGGTATAAAGCGGTACGACCGGACGCGGGGGGGTGTATCCTGCCTTGCGGTGACGCTTCCTTTTGTATGCAGCGTCTTCTTCCTGCAGCGAACCGGCGTCGAGCAGGACAATCTCGGCGATTTCGGCTGTGGCCGTGGTGCAGTAAATCGGCCCGGAAAAGCCCTCGCGTACCAGCTTGGGAATCAGGCCGCAGTGGTCGAGGTGGGCGTGGGTCAGCAGCAGTGCGTCGATCTGGCTGGCCGGCACCGGGAATGGGTCCCAGTTTCGCTCCAGCAGGTTGCGTTCCTGGTAGAGGCCGCAATCGACCAGCAGCTTCGTTCCGTTTACTTCCAGCAAAAATCGCGAGCCGGTTACATTTTGGGCTGCGCCGAGAAAAGACAGTTTAATATCCATGCAAAATATCCTCATTCCTGCGACGACGAATCAAATATCCATCATTCGCGACATCAGTTAATCGATAATACGGACCCGTCTTGTCGTTATAATTTCTGTTAGCCGAAGAATTGTAGCCGATTCAAAAGAGCATTTCAAGTAAGGTTTCTGCAATTCAATATACAGTAAATCCGGTGTTTTTTTATGGCAGAAGTCCGGTAACCGGGCGGCTATATAAGATTATTGGACCCGGGTTGAGGGAATTTATGGATTATCGGTTCTGTATCGCCTTTTCTCGGGAGAAATGCTAAGTGTCTGTGCGAAAAATGACGAATAGGTAATAGAGTACGGATAAATACAATGTCCGTTTAGATTTGGACAGAAGAAATGATAAATACATGGAGGTACTATGGTTAGGCCTGAAGAGCTGCTCGAAAGAGCCCGGCATGCACGTAAAACGCTTGAATCGACAGCAAATACAACGGACCAGATTCGGGAACTGCTTAAAGAAGACAGTTTTCGGGATTATGTAGAGCCGGAAGTGCTTGAATCCGAGGATGTCGGGGCCGCGGAACTGAGTCAGCAGCTTGAAAGACTCAGCGAGCGGCTAAGCACCATCGGAAGAGACATAGAGAAGATCGAGCATTCCAGCGTCCAAAATGAGGATGAGCCCGTCGATTTTGAGCATGACAGCGAGCTGGAAACGACTCTCGAAAATGAAGCCGATGGACAGGATGAGGCATCACCCCGCAGGGGAGCGAAGGATTTTCCCTCCATCGTCAAGGTCACGAGCAAGCGGTATGAGGGCAAGTCTTTCAATTACCTGTGGTCGGTTCTGCCGGAACAGATCGAGCAGATCGGGCACTGCAAGTTCGTCCAGTTCGTCCGGGACGACAGCGGCAAAAGCTGCAGGGTGACCCCGGATAAGGTTTTGACCGCGATGGAAAAGGGCTCGCCGAGTTCGGATGGCTGCTTTGATTTCATGCTATTGACCGAGCGGCAAAACGACCTGGCCCTGGCGACCGATTCCAAGCACAGGCCCTGGCATTTTGTCCGCATCACCTGGGGATACGGCAGGTAGGGCGTTGTTTTGAATTTGAAAATGGGCAGACGGGATTTTATTGATTTTTAAGCATTTCTTCTATAATCATGTGATTAGCGGAATTTTGTACCCGTAAAGGCTTATTCAGGGGCAAAGGTCATGAATCGACATGGTATTGAGATATCCCAGAGCACAATATCCCGGTTTTGCAGGGAGCATAAGATACTGGAATTTGCGGTTTTTGGCTCAATCCTCACAGAGGATTTCAGACCTGAAAGCGATGTGGATGTCTTGGTAACCTTTGCGCCCGATTGCAGGTATACCCTGTTTGATTTGGCAAAAATTCAGGAACAACTGAGGGTGATTTTCAATCGGGATGTAGACCTGGTGGAAAAGGCCGGCCTGAAAAATCCATTTCGCAGGAAAGAAATTCTGGATCATATGGAGGTGATTTATGCAGCCTGAGGACAGGGATGCTGCTCTTCTTCTATCAAATAACTTAAACAGCATGCGTTTCTTCTAATGTGTTCGCATTAGAAATCAACGATATCTACGTGACTTGATCCCAATCTTTTGTCTTTAATTTCTTCAGCGTTTTCATGCTCAATTATATACAAAAGTATAGTTTCATGAACTTCAGTCTCTTCATGGTGAGTTATTTTTAACATGAAGCTTATGAAAAGAAGTTAATTTTAAATCTCAGACACATTTAACATTCTTATCGGTCAAAAAAGTCGATTATGTCTTCTCCAAATCCTGTGAAAAAGTTGATGATAAGCAAAGCACTGAACAAAAACAGCACAGTTGCGATGATATAATAAGAATAAACATAACCTGCATCGCCGACTTCAAGTACGGCTTCTGAGAAATCATTCGGATTGTAATATACATTTACAATTCTGCCAGGATAATATTTTTGTTGATAGTTCTTTTCAATCTCAGTACGTAATTCTGATTGAAGGTCCACATCGATGCCGATTTTGTCAGATTGATATATTTTTTCATTGATTGTGTATGAATACAGAATTTCTGGACTGTATACATTTTTTTGAGTAGTCATGCCCCCAGAACGACGAGAGACGGTTGATGTTTTAATTTCTGATTTAATTATCTTTCCATCAGTTGAAAGCCAATTGGAGCTTTCAGATTTTTTCTGTTTTAAATTGTGAGCTTGAATAATAGTATAGAAACCGGCAAAAATAAACAAAACTGCAATTACAATTCTTACATATTTGTTTCTTAAAATCATATTTTCATTCCTGAATTTTTATTTTAGTTCGTTAGCCAAGTCAGAACCATATCCACGCTGATATTTGAAAAATCGGTATGTACCGCAATCGCATCTTTGTAAAAAGGCTCGGAGTCGGCATCCGCGCCAGCCGTGATCGCAATATACCCCATGCCGGCGTTTGCTGCGGCCTTAAAGCCCGAGGGGGAATCCTCAAATACGATACATTTTTCCGGCTTCACGCCGAGGTTCTCTGCGGAACGAAGCAGCAGCTCCGGGTTGGGCTTGCCTATGTTTACCTGGTCGCGGTCGATCACACTGCCCAAATAATCGCGAATGCCAAGTTCATCGATCACCATATCCACGTTGCCTTTGGGGGAATTGGAGGCTGCAGCCAGTTTTACGCCGGTTTCATGGAGGCCCTGAATCACCGCGGTTAGACCGGGGATTTCCCTCAGGATCGGGCGAAAGCTGCTGCGGTAAATCTCCTCTTTTTCCTCCGCGACGCGGACCAGGGTTTCGGCATCAGGATTTCCGAAAAGCATGCCAACGATATGCTCATTGCACTTTGCGTGAATTTTTTCACGATAAAATTGCGGCGTAATCGGCAGGTTGTGGCGAGCGCCAAGCTCGATCCAGGCATTTTCATGGTATGAGGCGTTGTCCACCATCGTGCCGTCCACGTCAAAGATGACACCAAATTCGCTTAGATTCTCTCTTTTCACACCCATGTTCGTATCCCGTTTCATTAAAAGTGACTGTTCCAGGGTGACCGCAGGATACCGAACCGCTACGAATAATCAAGATAATCTTCGCTCGAAAAGATCTCCCGCTCGACGTGGCCGACGTAAAACCGACCGTCCGCATGGACAAAATTCAGGATCGTATCGATCTGTTTATCGCAGTGGCTCGATTCGTTGGAGACCACCGCCAGGCCGACGACCGCAAGCCGCTTGGAATCGTGGGCGGCGACCTCGGAGACCGAGACGTTAAACTTGTTGCGTAAACGGTTTACGACGCTTTTGACGATGCTTCGCTTTTGCTTTAACGATTCGAGCCCGTGAAGGTGGATCTGGATGATTGCGGTGCCGACGGTCATGTTATGCCCTTGGATGGAATTGTTTGTGGATGCTCTTTAGCCGGGTCGGGTCGACGTGGGTGTAAATCTGGGTGGTCTTGATGTTTACGTGCCCGAGCATTTCCTGCACGCTGCGAAGGTCAGCCCCGCCCGAGAGCAGGTGCGTGGCAAAGCTGTGCCGCAGGGAATGGACGGTCAGCCCCTTTGAGAGGCCCGCGCGGGCGGCGTATTTTTTCACGATCCGCCATAGGTTGATCCGGTCGAGAGGTTTACCCGTCCGCGAGAGGAACAGGATGCCGCCGCTTTTGGGCTTTTCCATTCGCGGTCTTTCGCGTTCGAGATATGCCTGGATCCACTTGATTGCAACCCGGCCAAGCGGGATCACGCGCTCTTTGTTGCCCTTGCCCAGGCAGCGCAGATACCCTATGTTGAGATTCACGTCCGCGGCCTTTAAGTTCGAGATCTCACTGACCCGACAGCCAGAGGCATAAAAGATCTCCAGTATCGCCTTGTCCCGCAGGTAATAGGGGTCGCCCTCGGTCGGCATTTCGAGAAGTTTGTGTATCTGCTGGGGATTGGCCACGGATGGCAGCCGCTGCCACTGCTTGGGGCTTTCGAGGATGGTGGTGATGTCGTCCTGCACCTGCCCGGTCAGCATGCCGAACCGCAGGAACATCTTGATCGAGACCAGTGCCCGGTGAATCGAGGTCTCGGCCCGGCCGGCCTTGCTGAGCTGGTGGATATACGAAAATACATGGTCCGCCTGGATATTTGGCAGGTTTTCCACGCCCTGGGCGGTGCAGTACTGGGTAAACGCCAGCAAATCCCGACCGTAGCCCAGCAGCGTATTGGCGGACAAACCGGCCTCCACGTTCATATAATCGAGGAAACGCGATGCCTGGGTGCCCAGAGGGGTGGTTTCGAGCCGGCCCTTTAACTGCCTGATCTGTTCATTAAGCATATAACTGGATACAGAAATACATTAAAATTAGATTATCAACTGTAAAAGTGTATCGACTTTTTGCCCGAATCCTCTTTAGAACTCTGCCGGCGGAGGCATTCTCGCGGAATTTGGCCTTGAGAAACTCTCATATTTCGCTATAATTCCACCAATACTACCTCTCATAAAGGAAAAAACATGAAAAACGGATTTTTGATGATCGTTTCAGCGATGGCTCTTTGCCTCGCGGGCTGCCAGATGGCAAAGGCCCCGATGGACCCAGCCGAGCCGGTATGCCTCCAGCAGATAACCAGCGAGGATATCATCCTCACCGCGGAAGAAGTCTTGAGCGATATGCAGTTTCACGTTGAGAAACTCGACGCGCCCAATGGGTATTTAAAGACCGGCCCTATAAGTGGTTCGCAGTTTTTCCAGTTCTGGCGCAAAGATACCCGCGGAGCGTACAACTGGGCGGAAACCAACATGCACAGTATCCAGCGAATGGTAGAAGTGCACGTCCAGAGCGAAGGCGGGCAAAACTGCGTTCAGTGTGTGGTGGATATGCGAAGGCTCTCGCTGCCGGAACAGCGATTGGCGGGCATTGCGAACCTCGTGGGGTTGTTCTCGGGTGGTGACAGTGCCATGCGGGAGCTGGAAGTGCCTGAGAACCGGATTACCTGGATACCGCTTGGGAGAGACGGAAATCTCGAAAAGTACATCCTTGAACGAATACGAAGACAGCTCGACGTTACCGTCTCCATGGGAAAGGAAAGTGAATGAATGTTCTTGTCTGCGGCGGGGCTGGCTATATCGGCTCGAATATGACCGCAACGCTGCTCGAAAACGGGCACAAACCGATTGTGTATGACAATTTCTCCTGCGGGCACCAGTCCGCGGTCGCTGATGCCGAGGTGGTCAACGGCAACCTGGGGGATTTTGACCTGCTGACCCAGACGCTCAATGATTATTCGATCGAGGCGGTGATGCACTTTGCTGCGTTTATCGAGGTGGGAGAATCTGTCCGCGAACCGCTGAAGTATTACGATAACAATTTCTGCCGGACGCATACGCTGCTTTGTGCGATGAAGGCGGTAGGCGTGGAAAAATTTGTTTTCAGCTCGACGGCGGCTGTGTACGGAATTCCCAAGAGGGTGCCGATTTGCGAAGAAGACGAGAAGAGTCCAATTAATCCATACGGCGACAGCAAGTGGTCGGTCGAGAAAATGTGCCGTTCACTAAGCGAAACGGGGGCGCTGCGGTATTCAGCCCTGCGGTATTTCAATGCCTGCGGAGCCGGCCCGGACGGAACCCTCGGCGAGGATCATCGCCCGGAGACGCACCTGATCCCGCTGGTGATTTACGCGGCGATGGGCAAGCGGCCGGATATCAAGATTTTCGGTACGGATTATGACACACCGGATGGTACGTGCATCCGCGATTATATCCATATCCGAGACCTGTGCCGGGCGCACCTGCTGGCGCTGGATAAACTCGACAGCCATTCGCAGCTTGTTTTTAATCTCGGAAACGGCAAGGGCTACAGCGTTCGCGAAGTGATTGACACGGTAAAAGAAGTGACCGGCAAGGACTTTACCGTTGTTGAGACCAACCGCCGGCCCGGTGACCCGCCCGTGCTGACAGCGGATGCGTCCAAAGCGAAACACATGCTCGGCTGGAAGCCGGAATTTACGCAGCTTCACGATATCGTGGAAAGTGCATGGCAATGGCATAAAAAACATCCGGACGGATACGCAGATTAAGGTGAATTATGACTGAATACTATCTCGGAATTGATCTAGGCGGCACGAACATCAAAATCGGCATCTTTGACGATGCCATGAACCTGCTGGCGAAGGAATCTACGCCCACGCAGGGAGATTCGTCGCCTGAGGTGATTGTCGGGCAGATGAAGGAAACCGGTCAACAGGCTGCTGAGGCTATCAATCTAAGTTTAGAGGATATAACCGCCGTCGGGATCGGAACGCCGGGACCGGTCGATCTGACCAAAGGTGTGGTGGTAGCAGCTCCGAATTTGCCCAATTTCAGGAATACACCCATACGCGATATGGTAAAAGAAGCATTCGGCAGGCCGGCAGTCATGGAAAATGATGCCAATGCCGCGGCCTGGGGGGAATTTGTCAAAGGTGCGGCAAAGGATGTGTCGGAACTGGTCTTCTTTACGCTGGGCACCGGTATCGGCGGGGGGGTAATCGCCAACGGGCAGATCGTACACGGATCGATGGACGACGCGGCGGAGCTGGGGCATATCATTATTTACCCGGACAGCGACCGTGTCTGCGGGTGCGGGCAAAAAGGCTGCGCGGAGATTTATGCCTCGGCAAGATCCACGGAAGTACGGGCGATGGAGGCCCTCGAACAACGCGGTGATGCATCTTCGCTTCGGGATGTGATGAAGGATAAGGGGGCTGTGACCTGCCGGGATGTGTTTGATCATGCGAAAAAGGGCGATGCCCTTGCGATGGAGATTGTCGATGGCACTGCGAAAGTTCTTGGGCTTTTGTGTGTAAATACGATGCACTGTACCGGGCCTGAACGGATTGTCTTTGCCGGGGGGATGATCGCCGCGGGTGATTTTTTACTCGATAAGATTCGCGAGAATTATCAAAGGTATCTCTGGACAATGTCGGATCGGCCGCTGGATATCTGCTTTGCCACGCTTGGCGAGGATGCGGGGATCATCGGCACTGCGGCCCTGGCCCAATATGCAAAACAGAACGGACAATTGTAGGCCGAGGTTATTCTTTTACAGCCTTGTGTTTTTCCGCGTCAGTGAGCATGCGGTTGAGCGAGCCGGATTTGAATCCTTCCAGGTCGAGGCAGACAAACTCAAAGCCGAGTGCTTTTAGTTTCTCCACAACCTTTTGACGCATGCCGTCTGCGCAGAGCCACTGGATTTTATCCACCGGCAGTTCGATCCGCGCGGTATTTCCATGGTGCCGCACTCGCAGGTTCGGGATGCCCATTTCGTGAAGAAAGGCTTCCGCGGCTTCGACCTGCGCGAGGCGGTCCTCGGTGATCTCGAGCCCGTAGGCCACCCGTGAAGACAAACACGGCGAGGCGGGCATGTCAGCGGTATCGAGGTTAAAGCGTCTGCTGAGCGTTCGAATCTCGGCCTTGGTCAGTTTCGCGTCCATCAGCGGGGCTTTTACGCCAAGGGCCTGCACGGCACGGTTGCCGGGGCGGTAGTCGTCCATATCGTCAAAGTTGGTGCCGCAGACGATGGTGTCGATGTCGTCGTCCTTTGCCGCGGCGATGATCTCACGGAGCTGGTGGCTCTTGCAGTGGAAGCAGCGGTCTGCCCGGTTGGCGGCATAATCGGGGTCGCTTAGCTCGTCGAGCAGGATTTCCCGGTGGGAGATGCCCATATCCTTTGCAAGGGTTTTGGCCTGAAGCCGCTGGGCCTGGGCAAGGGAGGCACTTACGCCGGTGTAGGCCCGGACATTTTCTGCTCCGAGGGCCTCTTTGGCTGCGAAGAGCAGGAAGGTGCTGTCCACACCGCCTGAAAAGGAAACCCCCAACCTGGTGAAACCGCTCAGGAAATCGAGCAATTGGTTGTATTTTGCATCCATATCCACAGAGCCGAAGATGGGATTTGAACCCACAACCTCAGCTTTACGAAAGCTGCGCTCTACCGTTGAGCTACTTCGGCGATAAAACTATACTATACCAGATACCCCGCGGGGCTGTAAAGTCCTTTTTTGGCCTCTATTCGTATGTGCAGCGACGGGCTTCATCCGCAAAGGCCGCGATCAGTTTGGGCTCCGCATCGAAAAAATGGTCCGACGGGCACAGGATATATCCGCCGCCGGCACCGGCCTGGTCGAAGCATTTGCGTACATAATCGCGGGTTTCCTGCTCGGAACAGTCGCTAAAATAGTGCCCCTGGTCAAATCCGCCGATCAGGCAGACCCGCTCGCCGACGCGGCGTTTCGCCTCGGCCAGGTCCGTATCGCCGCCCATGTCCGGCGGGGTCAGGGTCTCCATGGCGTCCACGCCCATATCCGCGATGTTCTCCAAAATCGGCATCATGCCTCCGCAGGTATGGTAAGCGATCTTCTGGCCCGCCTCGTGGGCGAGGGCCACAAGCTGGGCATCATACGGGGCGACGTATTCATTAAACACATCCGGCGAGATCACCGTCGTCGAGGCATCGCCACCGCCGAGTTCGAGGACATCGTAGCGGGCACCCTTGAGGGACTTTACGAACGTTTTCTTGCGTTCGAGCAGGATCTCGAGGAGCTGACGCACCCAGCCGGGGTCGTCAAAAGTGGACATAATCAGCTTTTCGATCCCGACCAGGCAGGCGGCATCCTGCCAGCAGCCCGGCTGGCCGGTCAGATCAAAGCAAACGATAAAGCCGCGGATGATCCCGCGGTCGCCCATTTGGTCGGCCTGTTCATTGACTGCATTGATATCACATTTGGGATGGGGCAGGTATTCGCCGAGGATTTCGATATCCTTTTTCTCTTTAATGAAATGCTCGGACCACCACTGGGTGTGCTCATTTCGGTGAATCAGGGTCGTTAATTCCCCGCCGGGGGTATGGATGGTATACCGCGTGGTGGGGTAATCGGGGTTTTCGACCTCTTCGGACCGAATTTCCCAGTTGGGGTGCGGTTCTTCGAGGACCGGATTGGTCCAGTGAATCGCGTCCATCTGGAAGTGCTCGAAAAACTGCTTGTTGTTCATGCCGTCCATGTAGGTTTTGAGGAAGTACTCCATGATATGGTGTGTCGTCACCGGCAAGCGGTCCGGAACCTTTCGGTCCAGGGCCGTAAGCAGGCGTTCTCGTGAGGTCATTGCCATGTTTTGTCCTTATTTAAAAGCGTGTTTGAAACAAATGCATGGGGCAATTTTCCATGTTTTTTCGGCAAAATCCAGAACTTTTTTTAATCCAGCAGGCGAAACCTCCGCAAAGCAGGTGAAATCTCCGCTTTGCCGGCAGGAGCCCGGGCTTTGGGAATTCACAGTTGACAGAATTTGCTTTTCACAGTAGGATTACGTTTTGCCGGCAGGGAGAAATTACCTGTCCGCTCTGAAACATGATGCGCTCGTAGCTCAGTTGGATAGAGCAACGGATTTCTAATCCCTTCTTGGCGGTATAAGCCCATTTGCAACAATGACTTACATTGCATTTTTATCGAAAAAATAAGGGTTTCGACTCATAACCAAGTAAGGTATGACATAGTTGACAACCCAGTATCAACTGCAAACTGACGAACTTTTTGACGAACACAATAGAGGTTGTTTCGACCATCGGATACATGATCCGATCCTCAATTTTAATAGCTTTTTATACTTGGGGAAAGACCAACGGACATGTGGTCCGTTGGTCTTAACTATGAGGCGTAAGTAAGTTATCGAAGAGTTTTGGGTATAATCCGAAGCTCTTTTATCCACATTTTGAATACCCGCAGGAGCAGACATCACAACCCGATTCCAGACGGAGTGGTTTTTTGCATTCGGGACATATTCTTTTGGACGGCGCATTTGTGGAGTTGTGCGGTAATTCCAATGCCTCTTGGAGTGCCTGAGCGATGGCATCCGGGCAGGAAAGGACCTTGATATCCTTATTGGTTTTTCTTGCGACCGCTGCCGAGAGGCAGCGGATCCCCCGAAGCTGGTCGATCATGACATGCGGGTCGACACCGCAGCGAATGGCGGCAGAGACGACCCGGCAGGTCGCTTCCGATTGCGAGGGGCAGCCCCCGGCCTTGCCGAGGTTGGCGAAGACTTCACACAGGCCATGTTCATCCTTATTGACGGTTACAAAAAGCGTACCACAGCCCATCCGAAATTTTCGGGTTCTTCCTGTCGTTACTGTGCCCCGCATCCTCGGCTGAGTGGAAATCATATTTTTAGAATCGTTTTGTAATGCACTGGATAATACCTGGTTTTGTCTGCTTTGGTCCCTGTAAACGGTTATTCCTTTGCAATTCAGGTCATAGGCCAATCGGTAAACCCTGTCCACATCTTCTTTGGCTGCCGAAGCGGGCAGGTTTACGGTTTTAGACACGGCATTGTCGACGTTGTTCTGAAACGCCGCCTGTATTTTTATATGCCACTGAGGTTCGATTTGGTGAGCCGTGACAAACACCTCTGCCAGCTCCGGTGGTATTCCAGGGATATCGCTTAGGTCTGTTCCCGCCAGGAGCGTTGTTTTCGCTTTGTCATTTAGCCAGCCCTGTTCGATCCCTGATTGTTCGAGAAGCGGATGAATCTGGATAAATTCAGTACCATCCAGTGCTCTGCGCTTGTAAGCGGGCGCAAATACCGGTTCTATCCCGCTGCTGCAGTTAGCGATAATACTTATACTTCCGGTAGGTGCGATTGTGGTGCAGGCTGCATTTCGCATGGGAGTATGATATTGGGTATCCCAGATACTGCCCGACCAGTTGGGGAACTTTCCCCGTTTACCTGCCAGGTTCCTGCTTGCTTTATGAGCGTTTGTCTGGATAAACCGGCTTACTTTTTCGGCAAATTCTACCGCCAAATCACTGTCATAGCGGATTCCCAATAAAAGCAGGGCATCGGCAAATCCCATGATCCCCAGACCAATTTTTCGATTGCCCAGGCTCATTTCTTTGATTTCCGGGACGGGCCAGTTGTTGGCATCGATTACATTGTCCAGGAATCTGACCGCGTTTGCAGTGGTTGTTTCCAGCTTTTTCCAGTCAAGATCGCTGTTATCGGGAAGGATGAATTTTGTGAGGTTCAGTGAACCGAGATTGCAGGCCTCGAAATCGAGCAGAGGCTGTTCCCCACAGGGATTGGTGGCCATTATATTGCCTAAAGCCGGGGTTGGATTGTCTTCATTGACACGATCGATAAAACAAACTCCCGGTTCCCCGTTGTTGTGGGCGTTGGTAATGATCATGTTCCATATATCAGAGACACTGTAGCAATTGAGGGTATTGCGGCCCGGAGGTATCAGGTCGTGGATCGTGTAATTATGTATATCTATGGATTTCGGTATTACATATGGATTTCCTGTTCTTGGGTTGATTACTGTGTGCAAAGCGGCAGGGGAGTTGTTAAGTTTCTGAACAAAATTGTCCGGGATTTTGACGGATATATTGAAATTTTCGAACGCTTTTGAATCCCGTTTGGCGTGTATAAATTTGATTATATCGGGATGATGGATGTTCATCATGCCCATATTGGCTCCGCGTCGGTGCGCTCCCTGCTGAATGGCATGGGTGGTTTCTGCGATCACACGCCAGAAGCTGATCGGCCCGGATGTGGTTCCTCCACTGGAGGCAACGCGATCTCCGGTCGGCCTTAAATTATCTAATGAAAAACCGGTCCCGCCGCCTGCTTTCTGGATCAGGGCGGTGTTTTTAACGGTCTCGAAGATATCGGGGATACTGTCGGCTACCGGCAGGACAAAACACGCACTGAGCATGCCTTCGGGTTTGCCGGCGTTCATCAGCGTGGGACTGTTGGGCAGAAATCTTCCTTCGGACATCATTTTGTAGAAGATCTCCGGCAGAAGCTTTAGAACCTGCCTGGATGTATCAAATTTGGATTCGATTGCCGCTACCGCATTGGCAACGCGCCAATACATCTGTTCCGGTGTTTCGACCACAGTCCCGTGTTGGTCCTTGAGCAGGCAGCGGCGTTTGAGGACCTGCTTGCCAAGATCGGTTTGAGTTTTTTCTTCAAGTGTCAGCATGTTTTGCCTCCTGTATTAAGGGTTTTGGTTTTGATGGGGCATTGGGGATGACAAAATGCGGCAATGGCCGGATATTCACAGCCAATGCTGCAGTATTTCTTGGCATAGGCACTTTGGGTTTGCTGGTGGATTTCTTTATCGGTGATGATCCTTTTGCCGTTGACGGGTCGGTTCTTTTTCGCCCAGGCCTTCAGTGCCGCCTTAGCCAGATCGAATGGCAGGCCGGATCGCTTTAGCTGTACGGCCAGGCGAAAACAACTGACCCTCTGGTAAGCGGTGACGCCTTCGGCCAGCATTCTTTGCCCGCAGGGCAGTAAGCCAGATGACGTTATCATCGGGTCTAGATTCGAAGGACGGTCGGTCTTTTTGTCAGGTATCTCGTAACGACTATCAAGTATGCGATGTTTTTCGATGACGGCATCCAGTTGCCGCTCGGAAATCTTCTGGATATTTTTCAGCAGATGCCACTGATCGGGATAGATATAAATGGGATCCTCAGGATCTAAAAAGACGGTCCGATCTCTTATTACCAGGTCGCCAAATAGCGGTGCGTTAATGAAATTTCCATAAGCGATGCTGGAGTTTAGGGAGTCTTGTTTAGGGAAGATCTCTGTCCGGGGTTGATCCATTTCGGTCAGTATATGTCCCGCGACCATTCGTGCCTTGCGGGCTGTGAGAAACCGGTCAAAAAACAACCAGACATGATGCCCCTTGGATTTGCTGCGTTCGATATAGGTCGCGATGCCGTATTCGTTGGCGATGGCTGTGAAGTTCACGGGCAGCATCAGATTATCCTCATCAAAATCGACCGCCAGTGCCTTGATCTTGTCATTCACCAGAAGATAGACTCCATAGGGTCGCCGGCCGGTTAAGTGATCCAGGATAACCTCGTCGGTGACAGTTTTTTTGACCTGGCGGGTCTTTCCATTGTGGAGGTCATAGGTCCCGTAGACATACCTCAGGCCGGTGAAGAGGTGCTTATACAACCTGATTTTTTCCGTGCGTGTCAGCTTGGTATTACCCACCATAATCTATCCTGTGTTTTGACTTTTTGAATTTTATTGAGGTTCCGTTTGCATGTTAAAAGCGGTAAGATGTGGTTGTGTTTTTCATGGACTGGTGGGTCTTTTGCATTCCATAAAAAGGATAGATATTGCGGATCAACTTGGCAGGAATTCCGGACACAAAAAATCGGGGACTTTTTATACTTTTTCTGAAAAAAGAGTTCCGAAAGGTCAAAAAGTATAAAAATTAGGGGGCAAAATGTATAAAAAGTCCGTGAAAATTGACAAAAAATCCACTGATCAGACTAAAAAAAGTGATAAAAAGTCAAACCTTGAATTCGATGTAAGCTGAGTTGTTGTATGTGGTTAGGCGGGTGATAAAAAAACGACTATTATAATAACATACATTTCTTTCAGTTTTAGGATCAAAAAAAGGGGATTAAAGATCATCGAGTTGCTTCGCTCCGGCCCGGCGCAGACCTCTTATCGTAAACTTTTCCCCTTCCGGG
>CAYVUI010000030.1:0-38929 GCA_964454745.1 uncultured Pirellulales bacterium
CGTGTAATGACATAGACTGAACCTTCCGGGGCTTCATCGAAAACGTCCTGGAAGAGCGGTTTCAATTCCGGAAACATCGGGACCGTCCGGATTCCGCTATCGGCATGATGCTCCGTCTTGCTTGCATGCACGGTAAAGCGATCATGCTCGAAGTCGATATCCTCCCATTTCAGGCGCAAGACCTCTGACGGACAGCGTAGGCCGCCAAACCGGGCCAGGCCGAAGATGAGCCTCCACTGAGCATCAGGGCAAGCCTCAAGGACTTTGTGAGCCATTTCAGCGGTCACATAAAAGAATCGGGCTTTGTTGGGTCGGACGCTTACCGCTTGCCCCCGGAACGGATTCTCTGTAATCAGTCGGGCCTCAATAGCCGCATTAAAGAATTGACGGCTGATTGCGATATGCTTCCGTGCGGTGTTCTCCGCCAGACCCACCGTCCCGGTCAAAAAAGCTCTAAAGTTCTTTGCTTCGAGTCGGTTCACTTGTGACAGGGGGGTATCCTTGAAAAAGACTTGCAGCCTCCGCGCTACGTTTTCCAGCTTGCGGATTGTATCAGCTTTGGTCCTGCCGTCCTTCTCCCGCATGGCAATATACTCTTTGGTCCATGATTCGACGGTATGCTCTTTCCCTTTGGTTCGGGGTTCGATTAGCTCCAAAGTCTCCAATCGTTTCCTCAGAGCTTGAGGGAGATCACTCAGCCATTCTTGAGTAATTACGGGCAGTTCAGCCCCCAGCTTGTGACGAATAAGCCGCTGAATGTGCGTCTTTATGCCCCGTGCATCGTCCCGCGACATTTTGCCCAGTGCGATCTTTGGTCGGTCCGGGTGTTCCCCGGTAGATAGCTGGATATCATATCGAATCCCTGTCTTTGTCTCCTTGCGAACGATGGAAGCCATTATTTACCTCGCTTTCTGCTTTCTTTGGGTCTAATTTCCAGACCGAAGTAATCCAGGAGGATATCAGCGGTTTTAATATTCAGTCCCCGCTTGCGGTTCATGAAATTTGAAATACTGCCCTCCTGAACGCCGGTTGTCTTGCAGATTGCGTATCGGCTTTCAGTTGCCTTTTCGATTTTACGTCTTAGAATTGCCTCAATTTTCGTATCCATATTGCTCATTGTATAACCTGCTTTTCTTCTGTCAAGTGTTATTTCGTCAAAAAAATATTGTACCTTCAAATATTTCTACGATTTGTATCTCTATGCTTCAGGCCCCTCGACATGGTGGAGCCCGATCATATTGTATCCAAAGTCTTTTCATTTCTGCCCTCGTCGGTTAATGTAATATACAGTTTTAGGCCGCCCTTGTCCCTGGCGCGGCTTTTCTTCGAGCCGGATATCTCCACCTTCGATTAACTGTTGAAGTGTTTCGCTCCGCTCTGCTGTTCTGTATTTTTTGCTCCGCCTGGCAATACCTGTTTTGGTAATACCTGCCGGGCCAGCTTCATTGATAAGACGCAGGAAAAATTTACACTTTTCATCGTTGCCTCCTTCGGTAAGCCAGTATTTGAACCTGTTTAGTGTCCGCAGGGTCAGGTGTTCAACTAACATAAATCCCCATTCAAGGGCTTGGATGTCAATAATCATGTCGTTGTAATTTCTTGACGCTGCGTAAAGCATTGCCATTTTACAGGCTTTCTCATTGATCCGTGCCAACATGCCGCGGGCCATTTTTTCACTGTCCCTTACTTGCTTAGTCCAGTAATGCAACTTGTTTGTGAAGTATTCCATTGCCTCATCGGTGTAAGGAATAACCTGCGGTGTTGGCGGCGAACCGTTCATCCCTGCTAAATTCCCGCCGGGCCAGAAGTTTTTCCACCATTCAAGGGTGTTGACAATATATTGCGGGATTTTTTGGATGGATTTTTTCGCGCTTAATCCCTGGTTTTGGTCTGCTTCAAAAAAAAGGAATCTTGGCAGAAATCCATCCCGGACATGATCGACCGTTAAGCCTTCATACAGCCGATCTTCAACGGTAGTACCATATAAACTTAAAAAAGGCTGCTCGATTATGATATTCCTACTGGTATCTGCATACGCTTTTCCGTAATACGTGGTATTGGCAGACGAAAACAACCTTGTTAAATCCGTTATAATCCCCTGGTGGTGGGCCGAGGGACTGGTCTTAAGCTTGCTTAATACTTTCCCGATCTCGTCAATCTGACTCAGGGCCACGCCATGTTCTTTCAAGTACATGAGTAGCCCGGTATCTGATGCGAAATCCTCAGGGGCTTCTAATTGAATAGGCAAAAAATACTTCAGAATCCTTCTGGCAATTCGTCGGCCATGATCCTTGCCAATTCCCGTCTCGCCCAGTCCGATGAGATATAGATTCGGCCTCCCATCAAATGGATCGGTGATTTTCCGCCCTGTTATCACGCTGAAACAGGCAAGTGCCGCTGCTAAACTAAGCTCTGGATGTGCTCGCCAACCAGTCTGGTTCGACCACTCCGTTATCGACCCGATAATCCCCGGCACATCATAACATTTACTGGGCAGCGGCCCTGGATCAGGCCATTTTTCGCCGCTTGGCTCATCCTCATCTTCAAGGTCTGCCTGGGCCTGCTGCTGCAATATCTCATGGTGTCCTTCGAACGCGCATACTTTCGCCTGGTCCGGGTCATGCTTCATTGCACTGCCGACAAGGGTTTGGACTTCGCCTTGCGAGAGAGGGGGATCTGATTTCTCCCGGTTTTCGGCGGCGACTGCCTGATATATCGCAGCCCCCGACCATCCCCACGACCGCATCAGGCAGGCTCTGCGGTAGAGAAAGCTGTTCCGCTGCCCTTTGGGTATCTTATCGAGCTGCACAATATTGCCAGCCGCTTGCTCAGGGCCGCTTTGCGACTTAGCACCGGAGTTGTTCTGCATCTCAATTAAAGCCGTCAGAAGCCATTCTGGCGGTTCTGGGAGCTTGTCTTTTTCCGGCAATTCCAGACCTTCAACCCACTCATAGGGCTTGCCGCCCACCTGGGATGGTGCGGTAACGATATATCCCCCCGTCGTTTTGACATCGACACCTTTTGCCAGCGTACCGACCCGATTGCTTAGCACCTGGCCGGCAGGGAGTTTAAAGAGCAGGTGACGCCCGCCCCGCGGTGTGGTTTGTGTGGGCACACCTTCGGGCCAGTCCTGGGCGATATACCAGTCCATCCCGTCCGGGTCCACGTCAATTGCCACCATATCCTTACAGTGAAGACCGATATTGTAGTCCGGTCTCTCGGACCACCACTGCATGATGATGTTTTCGTTGGTTGCCGCCTGTTTCTGCCATTCCGTCAGGCCGTACTTGGGCCGCTTTTCTCCCGGCTCGACCGGGAATACGTCGTATCCCTTAGCGGCAATGCTAAGGGCATGATCCATTAACTTACTCATTCAGCATGTACACCTCCATCTCGGTTATTAATCCAGGCGAGTTCGCTTCTCCTGTTGTAATCATCGTTTAAAGCATGACTATACCCCTCGCGAAAAGCTCCAACGAAATCGTGGTTACATTCAGGGTGAACACCAAACGGATAAGCTATAGAAGGCTTACCGCCGTTTGCGAACGATTCCCTCAGAGATTGCGTGTCGTCAGTAGAGGTTCCATCTTTGCACCACCGTTGAACGATCAGCTTATCCGGACAAATGGGGCCTACCAGCATACAGACCTGGTGCCCAGTACGCATTGCGAGGTTACGGCAATTTCGGTACTCGTTCACCGAAAGCGGTTCAGGGCTAACTCTCACCCAATAACCCTTACCACGACCCACATGTTCCGATTTAGACAAGGGCACCCACCAATCCGCCCCAAAACCTTTGGGGTCTATTTCTTTCCACGCTTGGGGAGTCCATAAATAAGGCACATCTAACCATTGGGTAAACACCAGCCAGCCTTCCAGGTTCGCTATCGGGCAGGCTTTTACTATCTCATTCCGTTTTCTCTCCATTAACCTACCGCCTTTCTTTTCTTGTCAATAAATTCATCCAGGTCCGCGATATCGTATCGTACAGACCGCCCGATCCGGACAGCGGGAATTTCGCCCGCTTCCCGAAGGCTCCACATTGTTCGCGGTGAAATAGCCAGGTATTTTGCCGCTTCCTTCTCTTTCATAAGCTTTGATGTCACGACTGTTGATACCATTCATAAGTACTCCATCAAAAAAAGTAATAATGTTGCAAGCCAGACGGCCCGGCTTGCGACTTCATGGGATTCAGGATGGGATACAGTTAGTTAGAATATATATTTTCTAACAGCAAAAATGATAACGAAGGGAAATTAGAAATGCTTAATTTTATGTAAGTAGTTGACAAAGCTTTGCTTAAAGGCGATATTGATTGCAGAAAAAAAAGGTTTTTTTAACCGGAAGGCCGATAAGCGGTTAGTCTTAGTCTAAAGGCCATTCGCTAACCGGGGCAACGTCCAGCTCCTTACAATATCTGTAGTATGCATTGCGAAATGAACCATAACTATCTTGTCGGTAAGAACTGTTTCGAGTTGTAAATCTATCGAAGCCTCTGCGTAGGAAATCATAGGCGCCTCCCTGTCTTTCTTCCTGGGCCAACTCCATAATTCTTTCAATTACCTCAGGCGTCCATTTGGTTTTACTTCCTACCGGCCTGCCTTTCCCTGTATTCTTGGGCTTGACTCTGGCCTTTACGTCATCCAGAAAGCGTAATGCCATTGCTTTGCTGCACGCCCCGTCCATGTCTTCTTGAATTTGGTATTCGGGAAGCTTAGTGTCATCCGGCAGGTTCCTAATTTGGCCTAAAAGGTTGAGATACCATACAATCATGTCGCCTTTGAGATTCACAGCTTTATCGGCTCGTGGCAAAATGAATGATTCCTGTTCACACCCACTGTCCCTGAAAGCCAGGAGGATGGTCATTTTCTCTTCAAGATCATATTTACATTCAGGGTTAAAGGGTATGAGTGGAGATGGTTCAGGAGGCAACTGGGCCAGCTTGGGGGGGAGCCAGACGTTTACGAGCCTTGGTGGTTCGCTTCTTGGGCTGCTCAAGCGGACACAAGAAAGCTCGTAGCCGATCCTCAGTGCTTTGTTCGGGTCTAAAAGCTTTGGGGTCTCTGCTACTTTCTGGGCGGCTTCCTGCCGCTTCTGAAGAATGTCTTCATAATTGCTTGCGTTTTGGCGGTGCTTTTGATAAGTGTTTTCTACAGCCTCTTGGAATCTTTTCTTACTCCCAGGATGATTGATAAGCCTGTTTACTTCTACCGCAATATCTTCTTTCCAATTTGCCATTGACCGCCAGTGCTCCTTTGCCATAAAGTCATATTATCAAAGCAGTTATCCCTCGCGGGCGCGTGAAAAAATATAGCGGGTTCCGTCCTAACTTACCCCTTTTTTTCAGCGTTCACCGGGTTTTTGACCAATAATCAGCTTACCATAAAGCTTGACCGCTGTCAAATAACGGAAAATCCGTTGCGTTGAGTGTAACTATGGTGTAATTTGCCAACATATCAGGAACAATTTTTTAGGAGAGCAGGCTAATGCAGGAAAAGAGCAGGCTAATCGAAGCGGAGAAGAGGCGACAAGCCAGGTTGGACAGGATGGCAAGGATCAAGGCGTCGATCAAGAAGATGGACCCGGTAGAGCTGAAGAAGGGGGTGGACGCAGCCTTAGCAAAGAAGAAAGCGAAGAAGAAGCGAAATGAGGATACTGAATAGAAGTCGGCTGGGATTATTAATCAATCAGTGGAGGCAAAACTATGAAACTTGATCTTAAGAGCCTTTTAATTGGTGGACTGCTTGCAGTCTTACTCATGCTAATTAGTGGGTCCGATACATCGAAAGAAAAGTATCTTATCACCAGTAACCGAGACGGGGGATTAGGGGAGGTTTTTCTCTTTAATACGGAAAAACAATCAATTACAAGGCTTATCTATTATCAAAACTTTGAAGATTTCGACGCCCCGGAATGTTTAAATATATCTGTGATTGAAGATATTTCTAAACCGGAACCCAAAGAGCTTTATCAAGCAAAGCTTCACGACTTCAGGGATTTAATGCGATAGCATCAAGTTCAATCCACCGCGGATTCTGTGGCATTGATTTGAACAATCTACCATCATCGGCCTGGGGTATTTATTACCCTTTTATTGGTATTTTCCCTCATTAAGACTTAAAAGGTCCAATGGACATAGAAATTCGTGTTTGGGTAAAAAAGAAAAAAAAGATTTATAAGTTATTATATTATATATATTTATAATTATTGTATTTATTGTTTAATTTTTTTACAGGGTATTCAAGATATCTCTTGTCTCACAATACACCGTTTTATATATGGGTCAGGGGAAAAAACATTAATTATATCTGCCGTAGAAACGGAATCATTTGCCATAGATGGTATTCGGCCATAGGTCTTGACATAACAGGTTTTTCAGAATAGAATATATTTTTATGGAGGCCGAAATGTACGAGGTCACGAATAAAATTAGGTATATTCCCCGATAGGCAAAGTCGTAATTTCCATTTATACTTTTCATACGTGGTGATGAATGCGTCTGAACTTGGGGAAAAAATGGATTTGCAATTTCCTCTTTGTTAAAGTTGCGGTTATTTCCTCCTCAGTACGGTGATTCAGTGCTCGACCATTTCGCCACAAAAGCGAGGGAACGTATGAGCAAAAGAAGGATTATTGATGCCAGAGGAAAGGCGAATCCCGGAAACCTCAGGGGACAATTTTTCTGCCTACAATCTCTTATCGCGTTACTTCTTTTCTGTTTTCTCGATAAATACCACAAGTTATGCTTATTCCAATTTATTGAGATGGAATTTATATTCCAGAAGGCCTATTTCACACACCATCTGACTTGTTTAACTGACCGACCGCACTACCAGATATGTCGACATATTTAACACTACTTTTTAAGGAGGCGTGATATGAAACGTTTATGTATTTTGTTATGGGTGATTGCAACCGTTCTTATGATAAAACCTGGAACCGTTCAGGCGGCACCGACAGCACCCTCCAATGCCCAGCTGCGGTATCTGCCAAGCCAGCTTCATCTGACCTGGCAGGACAATTCGAGCGATGAGTACTATTTCACCGTTCAAAGGAAGGTCACGCCGTTCCCGGGAACATGGCAGGATGTCGCGACGGTGGCCGCCAATCATACCTCGTACCAGATGGATAATCCGATTTATAATTACACCTACAGCTTTCGGGTCAAGGCGTGTGGGGAATACGGCTGTTCGACATGGTCAAACGAAGATTCGATAACCATTGGTTTTTTACTTTATTCTCTCAAGATAAACAGCCCCAACGGTGGAGAAATCCTGCCGGCCGGCAGTGTGTACCCGATTGCGTGGAGCAATAATTACTCTCCGCCGGCCCAGGTCAACCTGGATTATTCGCTCGATGGGGGCACGACCTGGCAGGCCATTAAAAGCAATTACCCGAATACGGGGTTGTATTACTGGAAAATCCCTAACCATATAACAAGTGAAGGGCTTGTGCGGGTGCGGAGTTCGGTAAACAGCAGCATCTATGATCTGAGCAATCATGTTTTAACGACCAAGGGATATGATTTCGACCGAGGAGTCGGAGCCCATGGCTGGACGGTAAGCGCAGTATATGACGAGGACGGCTATCCTATCTCGACAGATTTTAGTTTTAATTGGCGTGACCCGGTGGATTATCCGCAAAAGCCCGGATCGGACCCGGTCGGAAACGGAGAGGGCACCATGGCGATTGTGAAATATTCAACCAGTATGATTCAATCGAATTACCAAAATCCCAACGCGGAATACTGGTATCAGGAACTGATTTCGCCGGACCTGACGGGGCAGGACTGCTGGCAGCATACTCTGGGATTTAAGGTTCGAATCGCGCAGTGCATGGATACGAACGCCGAGATGTACTGCAACCTGATCGCCTATATTTACGATACAGACAGCCATACCTACCGCACGTTTACCTACCCGGCGTCGGCAAGTCCCCTGACCTATTGTGAATACGGGGTCGACAATACGTGGAATTACAGAGGCTTTCTATGGTCGAATGTACCGACCTTTCCGGATAATTTTATTCTGAAACGTATTTACGTGCGTATCTGGGGCGATTTAGGGTATACCTATCACAGCGGAAATGACGGCACGGTTTTTATTGACGATATTATGCCGATCTGGCCGTTCTGGGATTTTAATGCGGACGGTATGACGAATACAGTGGATTTTTCGGCCTTGAGCTCGGCGTGGAAAACCGACAACGGCGACGCGACCTGGAATCCGGTCTTTGACCATAACCCGGTCAATTATCAGATTGATATCTATGATTTGACGGATTTCTTCGACAATTGGCTTATAGAGTGGTGATATTAACTACATAGCTCGAGCCTAAGTTAGAAAATTGGTCAGATAGCGGACAAGAAGTTTCTTTGATTCGTCTTGAGCCCCATGTCTTGCTGGTGTGGGCCAATTGACTATCATTTCTTCGAGCTCCTCTGAGATACGTTTTGGGCTCCTTTTGGGCTTTATGCCTGAGTCATCATACTTCCCGACTATCAGCTTGCGATGCAGGAGAAATTATGTTTTTTTACGGTATAAATAATGGGAAATGTCAGGTATATTTGTACCATACGCCATGCTATTGTTGAAGATGTATAATCATGCAGGATTATTGTCTTTTTGCAATTTTGGAAAGTATGATTCCGGACATAAGCATAAAAAGAGAGACAGGTTCAGGAACCGGCTGCCATAAAACTGCATGAGTTTTTCCAAACTCATCTGTTGAACTGCCGACGACCTGTCCGGCATTATTGATACTATACGCCCGGCTGAAAGAGCCTCCGAGAGTTCCAAGATTTACAAGATCGCCTTCTGTGTAGAGAAATGCATTGTAATAACCTTCCAAGGTTTCCGCCCAGCCGACTACATTTCCCAAATCATTGATTCCGTAAGCCCAGCTTTCTTCTCCGCCAAAGGTGCCTAAATCAACTAGTTCATTGGTATTCCACAAACATGCATGGACTGAACCTTCAATCGATTCGGTAAACAGGGCAACCTGTCCATAATCGTTAATATCTCTGGCAATCCCCCAGGTTCCACCGGATAAAAGTGGCAGTTCTATAATTGAATCATTTGTCCATAAAGCAGGGCGGTTTTTGGCGTCTTGGTTCTGAGCGTATCCAACAGCTAAACCATAATTATTAATACCATATGCGGCACTTAACGGGCCGCCAAGGGTACCTAAATCATCAACCTGATCCCCATTCCAACGTGCAGCATGGTAGTATGGGCTTTCATCGTATGTAGACCATCCCGCAATTGTATTATTATTGTTTATCGAATAAGCCTGACTTTTTGAACCGCCAAGAGTTGAAAGTTCGTGCATTTGGGTGTCATAAAAGAAAGCCCGGGTACTGCCACTGTCAGTTTGAGACCATCCCACTACATTTCCATAGTCATTGATACCATAAGCACGGCTTTTCGAGCCTCCAAGGGTACCCAGATCCATTGGCTGTCCTATACCATTCCATTTTGTTGCATGCTCATTAAATAAAGTGATTCTCTCATAGCCGACTGAAATGCCATTGTTGTTTATGTCTTCAGATCTTGACCAAATGTCTGAAATAAAACCCAAATCAAAGATCTCATATTCTATGGAAGCTGATGCTTGCATGGAAATAAACACAAAAACCATAGTTACCAGCATCCAATGCAGGCGATTACCCATTTGCATCATTTTCTTCCTTCTCCGGTTTGATTGCTATTTCTATCTCATTTTTCGTATCAATCCAATACCTGCGGAAAAGAGAAGCAGAATGCCCGGCTCAGGAATGCAGCGTGTATCTACGTGGATTTCATCGATTACAGAGCCAAAAGAGGTATCAGAAGCAATATGAATCAAGTCTTCTGCTCCATCACTGGCAATTGACCATTTTGTAAAACTCAGCATCCAACTTCCTAAATCAATAGATTCCACAAGGCTAATCTGTTGGTCAACAAGCTGGCCTCCTTCGAGTTCAATAAGAGGTGGTTGGCTCAAAGACTGAAAGTAGACAACCTGGACCCAAATTTCTCTAACTGCATATGAATCACTGCAGTTATCAATAGTGAGATCAATTACTCCACCAGTGGTCCCAATATCCCACATTCCGGTTCTTGTACCTAATCCTGGATCATCAATCCACCCGCTGGCAAAAGTCCCCTGGGTAATTACCGCCTGCGCAGTCCCAAACGGATTATTTATCGGATTTGCAGTAACTGGATTATCAGCTGTTTCAAATCCCCACATTTGGTACGATGTCTGGCTCTGGCCTCTCCAACCAGGAATTTCCTGAGCTTGTGCAGTTGTAACAAAAAGCAAAACAAGTACGAAGCCAATACAAATCATTTGACACTTGTTCATTTCACTCTCCCCTCCAGCTATATTAAATTGTCATACAAATAAAGAACAGAAGGGTGAATCCATCGATTCCCCATATACTTGTAGAAGACCTCCATGAATCAAAATACTATATTTCCTTGTCCGATTATCTTAATATTTAAGGGTATTCAAGTCAAGATAAATCGATTTTACACAGAAGAATATCATAAAAAGTCAATAAATATGGCTTATTTGTGTATAAATTCACTTTTTTGGGGACCTTACTTTTTTTTGAGGGAAATTTTTTTAAAAAGAAAAAGGCCGAAGTCTGGATTGACTCCGGCCTTTTCGAACAAATGGTCATTACGGTTTTTGGTTATTGAGAATCTCCATACTTGAAGTAGTTCTTGCGGAAGATGACGAAATCAGCAAAGTTAACCACACCGTTGCCGTCCGCATCAATACAGTCACAGATACTGTTCGTAGCCACTTCCTTCAAATAGCAGCCTTTCAGTAAAGCAAAGTCGAGGATGTTTACCGTATTGGAATTATTGAAATCTCCGCCCTTGAGGAAGTGAGTCCCCGTGAAGTTCGCATTCACCACCTGGCCGTTGCCATCCAGTGTCAGTCCGGTCAGTTTCCGACGCAGATGCGAACAGGTTTTGGCACTTAACCCCGTAACCCCATCCGGAACATCCGTTAATACATAGGGAACCTGAGGGACCAGGGGCGGCAGAATTCGAGCTGGAAAATGTATTGTCATCGTCCAGCTTTCTGTATTGGAACCAGTGGCTATGAAAACAACTTCTTTATCAAGCCCGGCTGCCATGGGATGCAGTTCCTCGAGTTCAATCAAGCCCGAGATCTGGTTCTTGTTGATCGAGAACGTATCTACCTTCGGATCTGCAATATTGCCTGCCGTATCCATTAAGCCGATGACATTTATCGCTGCGATGCCGTTGGCTGTAGTGGGTGTAACCTCAATGCTGTACTGGTAGGCATCCGGACCGTTTGGACCAACATACGTGACCGTAAACGGACTGGCATCGGCATCCTGTACCTCCACAACCGGAGGTGCGGCCACACCACAGAGATTATCCGAGGTGGTAACCTCGATCAGCACAGTACCTTGTACCGCGTTTGGCTTAAATGGAGCCGGAGTCAGGTCTGCTCCGCCATCCTGGGTGGCCGTGATATTGACGACTTCCGGTGCCAGACTGTCAATACAGAAATCCGCCACAGAGAATCCTTCGCCGATATTGCCTGCACAGTCTGAGACCGAGACTCTCAGGACCGCACCGCAGAGGTTAATCTCCGGCACATCCCAGAGGTAGGAACCATCGTTTCGTTCATTCTCAGCGATGAGAACCCACTGATTGCCATCGTAATACTCCAGTGTAACCGCATCCTGGGGGAAGCAATCATTTTCGTCGACCGCGACCCAAATCAGTTCAAATGGTGAACCGCCCGGGATGCACTGTTCCTGGAGGAAAGATCGGACATCCACAACCGGAGGAGTACCGTCAATAACAATATCCTGGCTGTCCCGCTTATTGGGATAGACGGGATTGGCAAAGATATCGGCAAAGATGGTTTCCTCAACATCGCTGACATCCGGACGGAAGATCATCTGGGTGATACCTTCCGTTCCATTGGAAGTCAGTTCAATCTTGGCCACGGTACCGTCTTCCTGGGTGCCTTCGTAGAGTTCATCGAGATGGATACCCACGGCAACATCCATGTCTCCTTCCACGGTCCAGATGTTGTAAATCAGCTCATCCCAGGGATAACCGCCTGCGACGACCACCGGAGAACCGGCGCCGCTGGGCTCCGAGACGAAGTAGGTAGAGTCAAAGTTCATCACTGCCTGGCATCCGTAGACCGGCTGCATCAAGCATAGTGCATTCATATCAATCAAGACGGAATCATGCGGCTGGATGTAGATCGGATCCGGACCCGTACCGGTATCCAGTACAAGGTCGTTATAACATACGCATTCCATTAGTACTGCCGGATTGCCTCTTCCTGCAACAGGCCAGGTAGCTGTTACACCATGATTGTCTTTGACGCTTACATAATATTCAATACCAGTAGTTCCCGAAGGACACTCATTTGCATCAACAAAAGTGCTTACCTGAACACTGGTATCTTGCGCACTATACTGCCCACTGTAAGCATTACGCCAGACTAGTTGACCCAGCGGTCTCCAGAAAAGATCAACTTGAGAAACATGGTTGGTTACATCATCACAGTCAATCACAAATTCAACAATACTGTTGGGTTCATAACAGGGTTTGCTACAGGTAACCGCAATGCCCGGAGCGACATTAGGCAGGACTGCGATCTGGTGAGGATTCGATTCAGGTTCGGAGGAGGGGTTCGTCGAGTTTTTGTCACCATCAGTCGCGAAAATATAATAATCAATACCCGGAGTAATCACTATATTCGATGGTACAGTTGCACGCCAAATATTGTTCGGGCTAGGAGTCATGTTAATTGAGGTATAATTTGCAACTCCAGTAGTTCTTACAAATAGTATAACTGAGCTAACATATGGACTCGCACAATCAGTAACTTCAGCGCAAATTAACTGTGGATCATTTTCAATAACAGGAGTGTTATGCAAATCAATCGTGTGCTGTGTCAGCTTGATTTTTGGACTTGCATTAGGGGTGTAATAGAAATCCTCCATGTCAGAACACGTGGAAGTTCCCTGGTTAAAAATTTCATGCGTCGCGGTTATCTCAACATGTCTTTGGGCACAGTCTTCCACCGGGTTATCCGTCTCATAAAACACAACGTAATCCCCAACAATATCATCCCAGATCTCCGCAAGCAGATTATTAATGTCCGCTGTTACAGAGTCGTATTTGCCAGGAGGATTACTGCAGTTGATAAGAAAGCTGGTGTAATCAGAATGATTTGAAGCTGCAAAAACCCGAGCCTCTTCGTTACTTATCTTCTGACAGACATTTATATCACCACCTGGGATATAACACCCACTGTCGTTATCCTCATCAGTTATGATAACAATAACCTTAAGGAAACCTGGACGCCACAAAAGGCTCGCATCAGTCAGCGAATGGTAAACCGCACAAAACCCGGGTTCCGTGCCCCCCCCTGCACTTAACGAACCAACGGCATTCTCAAATACAGTCACATCATCGGTAAAGGATTGATACGTATAAGGCTGGCCGTAACCATGCGGTCCTCCGTTTTGACCGAAGCTTACAATAGCAAGTCGATAGTCCACATTATCGGCTTCGAGAGCCTGGGCGAAACTGCGAACATTGTTTTTTACTTGGTTAATTTCCTCACCCATACTTCCGCTGGTATCAATACAGAAAACCACATCCACACCAAACTGACGGATTAATTGAAATGCCTGTGGTCGGGAATCCTCTGTAACAAAAAAATCATCTACAGTCAGGTCACTAATCACACTACCACTGCTGTCTTCCGCCTTTAGGGTTGCATAGATCCACGGGAATGTCGAAGTCTCCGTGTCCTTCAAAATCAGGTCAAGCCCACAGCCTGGCCCTCCAGTACTAGAAATATTGGCATCCTCACTAACTGAGGGTTCGACTTGAATCAACAACTCAACCGGAGTTTTTTCCAGCACAGTCTCACTTACATCCAGCGCAAAGACTTGTACAGTTTCCCAAGTGTTAGTGGCTATATTACTAAGCTTAATAATCGACAGCGAACCGGGAAAATCTTCACTGTGCACAACCGTACCGCTTGTATCATAACATTCGACTCTAAAACTACTGACATTTTTCACCGAAGGAAACATTTCTAGAGTAGAAGTATCCGTCGCTGAATCATAACTAATCTTCAGATCCATACTAAAAAACACTTCTGAGCTTGCTTGTGCAAGCATGCAAATGTAAAGAACATTAACAATTGCCAACCATTTTATTTTTTGTTCATTTTTCATTGTTTCTATCCCTCCTGAAACAAATAGAAATTAAAATAGACATATTACGTCCAAACTATGGACAAAAAATCTCCAATGCAACAATAAGTTGGTTGCTCCGAAAATACACTCCAATTGTATTTATGCTCATAAATATATTTTGTTATAAAATTGCTGACTTTGATTTATGAGCGCAAAAACAGATCAGGGTCCAGCTGCCGGACAATTAATATCGGGGAAAATTGTCCCCATAAACGTTAAATTCATTGTTTTCTCCTTTCGTTCCATTTCGCTTGATACTTTTACTTGCAATCTATGATTAACTATCTGTGCCGAAAAAATTTAAAGTCTGCATTGTTAATTGTTGATCTCAGCACGACAAAGAAATAATCTTCATAATCCACTATACTGTAAAATGGAGCAAGATCTCTCTATACTGCCTTTTGTCAACGACAGCATCATTTTCAGGAAGATAACAACCAATTACCTTACCTGGCCATCTCCAGTAATTTTAGCCTCTAACTTCTGTCACTGTTCATACTTATCCTTCTATCCGCTAATAATTATGCGCATACACTCCCTTAAATAATCGGCAGGTTTTACTGCCGAAAAAGAAGTTTGTGCTAAATTTTTCCATCCAGAAAACACTTTGATTCCAGATAAGAACTTAGTACTGAAAAGTACAATCAGGATTGACTAAGACTAACCCTCTCTCCAAATGTGCCCATATCAAAATACATATATAAGTCGTTACACATAAAAAGTCAAGAGGTTTTTAACTATATTCATGAATAAATAGCAATGTCAATTTCTCTTTTCAGAATGCAAGAAAATTGAGTATTTATACCTACATGTCAAATATATTAATACGCAAAATAGTTAATCATTTTTAAAGAGAAAGTGAAGAATTAGAAAAATTGTGTAGTAATACATTTTCCTTCTACTTACAATTGTTATAATCTAACTTAAGGCTTGCCCTTGTGTGCGATGGAATAAGAAACGATGATATCGTCATTTTTAAAAGGAGAAAAAATGCTGAGTTCATCACGCCATAAACATCGGATAAAAACTTCCTTTTTGTATTTATTAGGATGCTTTATTTTTTTAGGAATTCCTATACATTTGCCGGATACATTACAAGCAAAACAACGGGAGCCTTTCATGAATAGCCGGCGATTCAATAACGCCGAAACTCCAGCTCTTGAGAATGGATATGACCTTCAATTGCAACTGGTAAATCTTGCTGCAGAAGTGAATGAGACTTTAGCGGTTATGGAGGAGTCTCTGATACACGGCTTGCATATTCGAAAAGAACGAATCGCATTAGTGAAACTAAGAATACAATTAGCAAGTTTGAACAAGAAGATATATCAATATTATATGAAAGTGCAACAACACTGTGAAGAGAACCATCTGCCGTATATTGCTTTTCAGAGAGTTAATAATTCATTAGACAATTACAACACCACTCGTAATACAATCATTCAAGCTATGAATATTGTTTTAAATCGTAATAAACAATATGATTTCCCTTTAATTGCTCGTATCAGAAAGTCTCGTGAGATATTGGATGGAATACAAATTAAGGTCGAGCCGGATCTTGATAAGAGTAAACCTGCGACATTAGAAAAACGAAGACTTCAAGATGTTCAGCCCATAGCCTTTGATCCTAACATATCCACCGTCAATGTAACGATAGCTGCGGCAGTTGAACCACCTGTTATGTCAGACTTATTGGAAACTATGGGTGTTCAAATTACAGATGAAATCATTGCAGAAGCAAATAAATTAGGTCATTCGCCATTGGTAATCTATGAATATGTTAGGAATCAATTTGAATTTCAACCTTATTATGGTTCAAGAAAGGGCTCTACAGAAACTCTGCGACAACGATGCGGTAACGACTATGACCTAGCCAGCCTGACAATTGCACTCTTACGAGCTTCAGGAATAGAGGCAAGATATGCAACTGGGACGGTGCAGATGCCCGTTGAACACGTAACAAGTTGGCTTGGAGTGGATGATCCATATGTGGCATGGAGTATTCTATCAACGCTGGGTTTCGAAGGAACGAGAATCAATGATGATGGGACCCTTGTGGCACTTCGATGCCCAAAAGTATGGGTAGAAGCTTATGTTTCCAGAGGAAGGGCCGGTAAGGCTTGGGTTCCGCTGGACCCGTCCTTTAAACTCCATGAAATAGACCCCGGTATGGATATTCCTGCCCTGATGAGTTTTGACGCTCAAGGATTCATTGATGAATACGTAACTCCTACTGATCCGGCCGTGGTGTTACCTCGAGAAGAGACCGTTTTAGAATTATTCAGGCAGGAGATCGCTGATTACCTGGCATTGAACGATCCCAATGAAACCGTTGAATCAGTAAAACGAACACAGGAGATTATTCCCGAAGATCTTGGACTGCTTCCCGCATCTTTACCCTATAAAGTCATCTCACGTGATGCTTCATTCAGTGAAATCCCAGCAGATAAAGTATACCAAATCCGCATCCATTTATACCAAGGTGGAACTCTGATCGATAGAACGTACGAATTGCCTGAAATCGCTGGAGAACGGATCACGATAAGCTGGGAAGGAGCGACACCGTCAGATGTCAGCATCATTGAAAGTTACGGGGCTTTATTGGGCACACCCCCAAATCTTGTGGACATTAAGCCCGTTCTCAAAATTGGAGGTCAAATTGAAGCTGTCGGCGCTTTCAGTGTGGGGGCAGGTACAAAAGCCACTTGTGATATTCATTTTATGCCTGCTGTCAATGGTTCAATGCCTCAAAATCCGATTCCTCTTGTCCAGAATGAGATGATATGCGGTGATTACAAAACGATCTGCTTGGCTGTACATGGCACATCTAACCCTCTGTTCCGACCGACGGATGCCAATGACACTGAAGATTTTATTGCAAAACTCAGGTATGCAACAGGGATTGGGTATTTGCAGAAATGTATTGATACGGAAAATGAATTGGGTGCCCTGTTTGGGGTTAAGGTGGTCAACGATGTGGATTGCGCCATTATCCAGGATCAGATTCCGGTGACTTTACTTGGCGGTAATCCCGATAGCTGGGAATGGAAAGGCCTTCGCATTGACGCAGATCGAAAGTTCACCGGAAATTGGCGGGTAGACTCGCTCGAACCCCCTTGCGGCCCGGAAGATAAGGCCGTCAACCTTCTTGCGGGAACGGATAGCTCCGTCTTTGAGCACAAAACGTTTGAAAATGATATGTACCACGAGTCCGTCAGCACACTCAAAGTGCTCCAGCTTGCATTTGATCAGGGAATTCCGATATACGAACGATGGAACAGCACTACGCTTCCGGCAGGTATAACCCTGCCTGTAGAAATTCAAAATGCCATTATATCGGCCATCGCATCAGGCAATGTGGTGACGTTTCCTGCCCATGAAATCACTCATTATAATTGGACCGGTACCGGCTATATCGATGTGAATCCTTGTAATGGTGCCGCTGCTTATATTCTAACCGATGATCTTAGTGGCGGTTCCACAGTCGATACATGGGAAGATCCAATTTTCTGGTGGGGCCCTGCAAAAGAATGGATTGAAGGGGATATCGAAACTCCGAAGGCCGACTCTCCGAATGAGCCGGAAGCTTTGTTTCCCAAAACATGTCGTGACAATCTGGTATTTTTGTATAAATTACGTGTTAAATTTAAAAACCAGGATAATTATACAGATTGGATTTGGTACAGGCATGAGTACCACCCTCCATATCTAATGCAACCTGACCATTATACACTGAAGGTAGGAGATAAAAGTCCGCCATCGGTTGATGCAAATCCTCAGGGTTCATCTAATGAAAATGAACGCAAAATTACGATTTATGATGTGGAAATACGTGGTGAGGGAGACTCAGACCCGCCTCAGTATATTCCAGTGGAACCAAATGATCCACAAATGTTACCAATCAGTGAATCTTTCGAAGCAAAAGTAATTCCTGATGGTTTGGCAGGTGATTTTTTGTGGAATAATGGCAGCGGAAATTTGAATATTATTTTTCCTGCGAATAAAACAACAAAAATCGAATCAAATTCTTTTACTCCAAGCAATCGCATAAGAGCAGAAAATATCACCGTAGATTTCGTGCCAGATAGTTGTCAGGGTGACTCAGATAAAATCCAAACATCTTTGGAACATTACATGACAATTTACGGCTTGGAAATAACGGATGGAGATGAAACTTCTCCCCCATCGGAATATATTGCTGTCAATCATTTCGAGCAACTTAAGGGAACGGTGAAGCCTGACGGGGTAAAGGGGTATATGAGTTGGTCTAAGAACAGTGACAAAGTAAGTCTCTATTCATTGAGTGGGAAATTAGGCAAAGAATGGGTTAATATCAATGCAAAGGATCAACCGAGTAATCAATTATATGATGTTGAAGTAACACCTCACTTTAAACCAGAAGGGCAAGAAAACACTCATGATTTTCCACCGGAAATGATGACCGTGGTAAAAGTAGAATTCACTGAAGATCCGAATCAAAAATATGGTTTTGACAATTATACTGAAGATGTTCCTTGGAAGTCTCTGAGCAGTAGTGACCCTCAGGGGGATACAGTATATGTACTTGTAGATCCTCCCGGTGTAATTTCAAGAGGAGGAATCTATTTTATAGATCCCAATTCTTCCATAACAATTACCGATCAACCACTAACAAACTCGCTGGGCAAGTTAACTCTTTTGGCATCGACATCCGGCGAATCCGAGATACAAGCCAATGTGAACAAACAAGACGGGAAAACGGCAGGACGTCTCAAGGTTGCTACCTATGATCCTAACCAGTTAACTATTGCTTCGATTATAGTACATGCTCCGGGCATTACAGTCAAACCCATTCCCTCTAACAGTGATATTCAAAAATATTTGAATGATATTTTTCGACAAGCTGTATTATCTGTGCAGGTTCAATATCCACCACAACCAGTTTTTACGCTTAATTACGATTTGAATGGAGATGGATATTTAGATGTATATCAACCTGGATGGGGTAGATGGACTGATGAGATGAAAGTAGTGCGAGATAATGCAGGAAATGTGAACTATGATAGAAATCTTTTCTTTATGAGTAGAGGCATTACAGATGGGGGAGAAGTACCTGGGCCTAATTATGGTTTTTGTCCTGACTACAAGGGTAGATATATATTTGTATTTGTAAATCACCACTACCCTCATATACCTGGTCTTATTGAATATACCATAGCACACGAATTCGGGCATACTTTGTTAGGTTTAGATCATTATTCCGGAGAAAAGACTAAAGAGAATTTGATGTGGGGAACAATATCCCCATCAGCAAGAAAGCTAAGTAAAAATCAATGGGATAAGATTCATAGCCCATAAATCCAGTTAAAGTTTAAAGGCGATGAAAAATGTCAATGAATATATATAAAATAATCTCCTGTCTTGTTTTCATTCATAATTTTTTTCATTCTGTATGTGGCGCTACAGATGGCTTACAGTGGCTTCAATCTAACCAGAATTACTCTGGCTCTTGGGGAAGTGAATGGCAGTTTGCAGATACCTGTGATGTACTTCATACGCTACGTGAAGTTGCTCCCGATTCTAACTCGATTCAGCCGGGACTAGAATGGTTGGCATATGAATATGCTCCAAACCTGGAATTTCTATCACGCCAGATCATTGCTTTGGCCGGGGTTGCTGATTATGAAGTTATCACTGATTCGCTGGTCGATGAACTGCTTCTGAGTCGTAATGAATCAACGACAACGCTTATTCCCAACTGGCCGGAAGGCGGCTGGGGACTCGATATCGGCTACGAAACCGACTGTATGACGACGGCAATGGCTTTGCTGGCCTGCGACGCAGTTGGTTTAAATGCCGGGTTGGGAACATGGGACCGAGTTTTGACTGCCGGTCAGTTTGAAACATATGAACTGGATATCCCCCAAGACGCCATTAATGTTAAGGTGCTTATTGAAACGGATGCCAGCGTATATCTTTCTATGAAGGAAGGTTCTCCACCGACGCTTGATGATCCCTGGGCCACATTAAATCCAGGTTATTGGTTATTTGTTTTCCCTGATAACGGGTTGCCGTTTACTCCGGGACACAATTACATAACCGTTGAAAGTGTTGACTCGGCCCTTACGTATTCAATGCATGTCTCTTATGAAACCCCTACCTGGGATACACGCATGTTCTGGGATCCTGGCAATACTCTTGGACAGGGATACGGACCTTTCGAGGATGCATTTAATTACCTGATGGAGGCTCAAAACGGTGACGGCGGCTGGGGCTTGCAGCGAGGCGTAAGTACAGACCTGTATACCACTGTCCACGTATTGCAGGCCCTGCAGGCGTATACGCATTACGAAAACAAACCAGAGCTTGCCGCGGGTATGACCTGGCTGCGATCCCAGCAGTTTGGCGATGGTTCATTTGGGTATGCTGATATTGGCGAAGTGATTGAGACTGCATTAGCTGCTTCGGTTTTGATTAAAGACGATGGCTATCCCTTCCAGACAGATACACTCAATGCAATCTCTTATCTGGAAAATACACAGCAGCCAAACGGTTCATGGAACGATGAACCTTATGATACCGCTTTGGCAGCATTGTCTATTGACAGTTTGAATCAAATCCCCGTCGCAGATGCTGGCTCGGATCAGTGGTTGATTGATACAGACACAAATCTTGTCGAATCAGTGACATTGGATGCTTCGGCGTCGACCGATATTGATGGCTCAATCATTTCATACGTTTGGACGGAAAATGGTCAAACGGTTGCGACTGGAATTAATCCTACAATTGAATTTAGAACCGGCACACACAATCTGACCCTGACTGTAACCGACGACGGCGGCAAAACAGCCATGGATTCCGTTGAGATCAAGATCACCCCCCAACCGCAAGTCTTTTATTCAGAGAACATGGATACCGATCCCGAATGGACAACACAGGGGCAATGGGCTTGGGGACAGCCGATCGGACAAGGGGGCGGCTATGGTGACCTTGATCCAGTTTCGGGCTACACTGGTTCAAATGTTTATGGGTATAATCTGGCAGGTCCCTACACAGATAATATGTCTGAGATGTATTTAACAACCACCATAATAGACTGTTCTGGGTATAGTGATGTACAGTTCAGCTTTTACCGATGGTTGAACGTTCAAAATTCACCCTGGGATAATGCAACAGTGCAGGTTACAACGACTCCGCTTGATCCGGGCAGTTGGGTAACAGTTTATCAAAATCCAACCGATGCTCCGGGTGGCTGGCTTTATGAAAATGCATGGTCTAAGCACACGTATAATATTTCTTCAATTGCTGATAATCAGGCAGAGGTGTATATACGTTGGTGTATGGGCTCTACAGATGGAATGTATGCAATGGCCGGCTGGAACATTGATGATGTTGAGATGACAGGTGCTCAAGGGCCTCCCGGAAGTCCTTCTATCCCTGATCTCCTCGCTGTAGATGACTCAGGGGTATCAGATTCTGACGACATTACAGGTGTCGATAATCCCAGAATTGATATCTATGTGAGCGATCCGAATTTGATGTTTGTGGAAGTTTACAATGACGATGTCTTACTGGGACAGGCAACCCAACAGTCAACCTATCAATGGCAGTACCAACTTCAGGCAGCACAATTGAGTATTGGTGAAAATCAAATCTCAGCCATCGCGGCTGGATTGGGTGGTTTTTCTGAAATGTCTTCTCCATTGCTCTTGAACTATAAGCCGCATTCACTTGTTTCAGATTTTAACAACGATGGCATAACAAACATAATTGATCTGGTTTCGTTTTCTTCGGCATGGTTAACCAGCAATTCGAAATACGATATCTCGAATCCTGTGGATGGAATAGTCAATCTCCCGGACTTTTGGGGGATTGCGCAGCAATGGCAACAAACAGAATTATGGTGGTAAGATTACTCACCGAATTTGAACAGCCATTTGTATTTTTTTAGCTATATTCCTGGCGGATTTTACAAAGCTGGAATTGTTATCTGAAAAAGGCCGAAGTCTGGATTGACTCCGGCCTTTTCGAACAAATGGTCATTACGGTTTTTGGTTATTGAGAATCTCCATACTTGAAGTAGTTCTTGCGGAAGATGACGAAATCAGCAAAGTTAACCACACCGTTGCCGTCCGCATCAATACAGTCACAGATACTGTTCGTAGCCACTTCCTTCAAATAGCAGCCTTTCAGTAAAGCAAAGTCGAGGATGTTTACCGTATTGGAATTATTGAAATCTCCGCCCTTGAGGAAGTGAGTCCCCGTGAAGTTCGCATTCACCACCTGGCCGTTGCCATCCAGTGTCAGTCCGGTCAGTTTCCGACGCAGATGCGAACAGGTTTTGGCACTTAACCCCGTAACCCCATCCGGAACATCCGTTAATACATAGGGAACCTGAGGGACCAGGGGCGGCAGAATTCGAGCTGGAAAATGTATTGTCATCGTCCAGCTTTCTGTATTGGAACCAGTGGCTATGAAAACAACTTCTTTATCAAGCCCGGCTGCCATGGGATGCAGTTCCTCGAGTTCAATCAAGCCCGAGATCTGGTTCTTGTTGATCGAGAACGTATCTACCTTCGGATCTGCAATATTGCCTGCCGTATCCATTAAGCCGATGACATTTATCGCTGCGATGCCGTTGGCTGTAGTGGGTGTAACCTCAATGCTGTACTGGTAGGCATCCGGACCGTTTGGACCAACATACGTGACCGTAAACGGACTGGCATCGGCATCCTGTACCTCCACAACCGGAGGTGCGGCCACACCACAGAGATTATCCGAGGTGGTAACCTCGATCAGCACAGTACCTTGTACCGCGTTTGGCTTAAATGGAGCCGGAGTCAGGTCTGCTCCGCCATCCTGGGTGGCCGTGATATTGACGACTTCCGGTGCCAGACTGTCAATACAGAAATCCGCCACAGAGAATCCTTCGCCGATATTGCCTGCACAGTCTGAGACCGAGACTCTCAGGACCGCACCGCAGAGGTTAATCTCCGGCACATCCCAGAGGTAGGAACCATCGTTTCGTTCATTCTCAGCGATGAGAACCCACTGATTGCCATCGTAATACTCCAGTGTAACCGCATCCTGGGGGAAGCAATCATTTTCGTCGACCGCGACCCAAATCAGTTCAAATGGTGAACCGCCCGGGATGCACTGTTCCTGGAGGAAAGATCGGACATCCACAACCGGAGGAGTACCGTCAATAACAATATCCTGGCTGTCCCGCTTATTGGGATAGACGGGATTGGCAAAGATATCGGCAAAGATGGTTTCCTCAACATCGCTGACATCCGGACGGAAGATCATCTGGGTGATACCTTCCGTTCCATTGGAAGTCAGTTCAATCTTGGCCACGGTACCGTCTTCCTGGGTGCCTTCGTAGAGTTCATCGAGATGGATACCCACGGCAACATCCATGTCTCCTTCCACGGTCCAGATGTTGTAAATCAGCTCATCCCAGGGATAACCGCCTGCGACGACCACCGGAGAACCGGCGCCGCTGGGCTCCGAGACGAAGTAGGTAGAGTCAAAGTTCATCACTGCCTGGCATCCGTAGACCGGCTGCATCAAGCATAGTGCATTCATATCAATCAAGACGGAATCATGCGGCTGGATGTAGATCGGATCCGGACCCGTACCGGTATCCAACTCCAGATTGTTTGCACATTCTGCGATAATAATACGGACCAGTGAAGTACAGGAATCTCCATGATTATCAGTGACCCTGACTTTCGCAAAATGTTCACCTTCCAACTCACTTACAAATTCGGCTGTCGGGTTATTGCCATCGTCAAAATCTCCGTCATCGTCAATATCCCATTCAAACGAGATCGTATCCATTGGATCATCGTCATAAGAACAGGAGGCATCCAGCGTAACAGGTTGATTGGGATAGGTTTGATACTCTTCACGGCAGAAGACACAAACCGGAGCGTGATTTTCAATATATACCTGACAGCTATCTACATCTGAACAAGATGAAAATTCACCTTCTGCATCTGTTACACGTAAAGAGATGGTTCCTGTATAAGTAGTGTTCCAGGTAAACTGTGTTACCATTCCGAGTCCATCGCTTGGCTGGCCGAAGCAGTCATCATCTTCAGCTCCAAATAAACCATCATTATCGAAATCCCATTCATAGAGTACGATCTCATTATCAGGGTCATAGGACTGAGACCCATCAAATTGAACCGGCACACCTACCCAGCCGTGATAATCTCCCTTCTGAGGATGAGGGACCGAGGTAGGACAGTGTGGCGGAGGATGAATGGATACCGCACACACCTGTATATCATCCTTGGGGCCATCCGGATTATCGTCAGTGACACGCAGTGCCACATAATAGATCTGTTCATTTGGAAAACCACCAGCAATGATAACATTCTCTCCGACCGCATCTGTCTGGAAGCTTTCCGGATTTAACTCTAAATCAGGTGCACAGTCAAAATCCCATTCGTAAAAAACAATTTTTCGCTTGTCATCAAGATGATAAGATTTACTTCCATCTAATGGGATATCCTGATTCTGCTGCCAATGCTGGTCCTCACAGTTGTCAATAACCGCTACAGGTTCCTGGTAAAGTACTTTTTCTGAAAGGATGGATACTCTCCAACCAGTACAAAATGCATCATACACAGGATTTGGACTTGAGATATCATCCCAGCTGCCATCATTTTGCTGAGTTGAAACAATATAGTTTGCGATACCCTGATATGCCTGACCCGGCAATGTGTTGAACCAGTGAAATTTATTACCTGTTTGTGTTTCATTGTTATAGTCATATTGAGTCACAAAATTCAGATCTGGAATAATCATTCCCTTCATCACGGCATACATTGCATAGCTGTTGCCTAAAAGGCGGGAATCATCCCAGCCGGTGCCCGTATCATTCCAGTGGCGATAAATGTAGCCAATTGCAGCCTCAATTCGTGGATCATCAACCGGTGTACCCAGGAAATGATGACATATCAAGCCGGCTCCCTGTTTTGTTGTGTTATACATTGTCGAAACCCAGGGGACATGATAGGCAAAAGCACCATTATCAGCATTTTTTTGCATATTTTGGCAGTTATTTAGATATATTTCTAATTCGGATCGTACAAAATCCGGGACCTGGATATATTCCGGCATATATTTTTCCGCAGCAAAGATGCCCAGCGCTGGCCACTGTGTTGTGGACATATCTGCGTTGTCGTAATTTGCATAATATCGCCAGCCTCCTCTCGGCCAGCTTGAATCGCACTGACCCCAGGCAAAGAAATCGACCATATCCTGAAGAATTTCCTTGAGAGTTCGGCCATAAACATAATTACGTCCTACAGGAGCGGCATAGTTGGGAGCGTCCGTACTGGCCAGAGCGACCATGCAAATACCTCCAAGATAAGTTTGTCGCCCATCAGTTGAACTGCTGCCTCGATTTGTAACTAAACCGATACCATTTGGATTTCCAATCGGCCCCAGATCCGGATTACCTGCTGGCTCAACGCCGATACCATATGAATATGTGTGATAAAGTAGGTAATTTAAAGCCAGCCGAACGGTTTCTACATAGGGATCATCATCATAGATATCGTTAGGTGTCACTTCATTGTTGCAGAATGCATTCAAGGCTGTACCTGTTGCCCCCAGTGGATATCCGCCCGGATCATTCCAGTATCCGTATTTCTGACCGTATCCCGGAGCTCCTGCAGCAAAGGTACTTCGAACAATGTTTTTATGCAGATACCACAATCCTTCATCAATCGCCATATCCACGCGAACCTTCAAATGGCTGGGGATTGTTAAATCGGTTGATTCAAGAATTCGGATTTTGTAAGTATCGCTGTCCGTCTGGGCTCCATTTCGTACCCAAAGTGTTGCATTGAATTTTGTTCCGATTCCCCCGGAGTATATGTGATCAGCTTCCAGGTTGTAAGGATTACCGATAGCCATCCATCCGGTTTCATTACCGTCCCCGAAGACCCACTTGTATTCAGTGGCCGTACCTCTGGAAATACCTTTGAGGGTAACTTGTGCACCATCATAGGTGCTGTGATACAAGTTCTGATCATTCTTCCATGGCACACAAATTGCCTCGGGATCAGCGGCAAAGCCAGCTGCGCTGAATACAAATACCAACAAAAATATAATACACCTAGACATAGTTTCCATTGTTTTCTCCTTTCGTTCCATTTCGCTTGATACTTCTACTTGCAATCTATGATTAACTATCTGTGCCGAAAAAATTTAAAGTCTGCTTGTTAATTTGGATTCCAGCTTTGCACGATCAAGGCGTAATCCACATAATCCACCACCCCGTAAGGCGGCGCAATATCCGCTTCCAAATTGCCTGTCGTCGAAAGCCATTGGGTGCCCAAAATAAGCACATCCAGTTGATTTACCTGGCCATCTCCGGTAAGATCAGCATCCGGCTCAGGGCCGCATAATGTATCCACCGTGACCGCAGAAATGATTGAACCTATTGCATTGTCTGCGGTGATAATGATTTGCTCCTGATTGGGATTAGGCTCTATTTTCCATTTTGTAAGAGATCGACGCCACGCCCCCCAGAAGCCCAGGTCTTCAACTGTTTCTGTTGTTTCACTGATAAATTCAGCAGAAGTAACCTGGAATTGAGGTTTTCCAACTAAGCCCTCAAAATAAATGACCTGCAGCCAGATATCCTTTTGTGGAAGTGCCAATGGACGATTCGGAATTGTCAGGATTATCGTACCTGTACCAATGTCCCAGATCCCCGTCTGCTGGTCACCCAGCCCCAGTTCGCTCAACCATCCGCCTCCGGGAAAAACAGCTGTAATCACCGCTGCTGACTCACCATACTCGTTACTGGTGTCAGAAGGGGATGAGGGATTACTGGAATCTTCGAAATTCCAGACTTGCCATGTAGATCCTTTTTGGCCTCTCCAAGGCGGACTTACCATATCCTGAGCATAACATATGGAAATCAATCCCGTACAAAACAAAAATGCAAAGCAGAAAAAAACTGAAAACGCAAAGATATTGTCACTTTTCATACTTACCTCCTATTCGCTAAAAACTATGCGCACAAATCCACTGCTGTAATCGACAAGATTTACTGCCGAAAAAGAAGCTTGTGCTAAAATTTTACCTTAACCGAAGAAGGCCACACTTCCGGATAAGAACTTAGTACTGAAAAGTACGATCAGGATTGACTAAGACTAACCCTCACTCCAAATATGCCCGAAACATTGATATTTATACCCTTGTATCTAAAAAATGTCAAGAGATTTTTAGATAGATTCATATTGAATTGAACATTTACACTGATTCATGTTAACGGATTATAAAGAAAAATTTATTTATATATCAGATTACAAATACGCTAAAAAACTTTTATTATTTTAGAAATTGCGGAATATACTCAAAAGCGGATTATATATAATCAAGCTAAAAATAATTATATTAATATAAAGGAAATAAGGATTGTTTCTGGTCATACTTTCAGAAACCATTAAAAATATTATCTTGACACTCAATTTCTTTTTTGTATATTTGTAGTGAAAGGAGCATTGAAGGAGGGAGGATTCGGAGTTTTTTAGGGCTAAAAGTCTTCGCAGCTATTCGAGAAGATTTTGCGCTATTGGTCTGATTGCTTAGAACCATGTAGTTCCATTTTCTTTATTTTTATTGGAATTGTAATCGGCAAGAACTCATACACATAAGGGGTAGTAAGATGACACGAGTTTACATCAGCATCGTATTGGTTACATGTATTTTGAAAGTATCAGGCGAACCCGTAGCATCTTGGATTAGTCCCAGTGATGAAAAATATTACACGTGCAGTGATATTGTAACTATCGTAGGCAATGTAAACAATCTTGGTTTGGTACTGGATGAAAAAGGATTGGATCTAAGTATCGTCATCGATAATTCTGAGGGCATGGAAGGTGAAAAGATGACGAAAGCAAAAGAAGCAGCAATTTCTTTAATTCATACATTACCTTTCAACAATACACAGGTAGCCGTTTCCTCTTATGGGTACTCTGCTCAGACACTATTACATCTTACACCTTTGAATCCAGATCAACAGCAAATTATTAGTGCTATTAATGATATGCCGATTGGAAATAATAATGGAATTAATTTAGGAGCAGCTATTTTCGGCGGTGCACTGGCTGCTTCAGACCCTATTTACAGCAGAACAAGTTCTGGTAAGGCACAATTGCTAATCAATGGCCATAACAACACCATCGAGATTCCGGACCCGGCAAGCATGCAGGAGCAAGTGCGAGATATTTATGATGTTACTACTTTTATAGCAGATATTACAAATAATCCTGAAGAACTTCCAAGCATACTAGATGGCAGTGGGGGTAACCTTGTGGGTCTGGAGAGAATCGATGTCACACTTCCCAATGGTTATCAGATTGATAATTATCCACTTGACAATGGACTTGGATATTTTTCGATTCCAGATTGGAGGATTATGTTTGGCGAGAATATATTTACTGTTGATGCATATTTTACAAATGGAGAACATGCATCCTCAGAGCTGATTCTGATTGAGGTTCCTGAACCCTGCAGCCTGGCCCTGTTCGCTTTGACGGGAGTGGTGATAAGGCTGAGAAGATAAATTAGATGTAAAGGAGAATGAAATTGAAAAGGGCGATTTTAATAATTTGTTTGTGTTCTATTTCAGGGGTTGCATTTGCAGATACATTCGGAGATTATGGGTGGCAATATCTGTGAATGGAATGAAACGGAAATTGGTCCTGCTTGCAGCAGCGGCATCCGCGGTGACTCATACTCTGGCACTAGGCCCGGCGACTACCTAAGAAGATCGTCCAGCCGGAGCGGCATCCCCCCGTACGCTGAATGGTACTTTTTAGGATTTCGTGTTGCCTCCGTCCCTGTTGAATGCCCTTTAGCGGATGTGACAAACGATTGTTTTATAGACTTGGAAGATTTGGCAAAGGTGGCATCCAAGTGGTTAACAGGACGTCCCCGAACCATTCAGCCTGCTATTGCTTGCCTTGGGCGGACTTATTATACGAAAACGATGAAATTACCGCCGCTCGTTCCGGACGTAAGCCCCGGGCTGTTAAAACTCTCATTTCTTGTTCCTCCTCAAACCTTGACGGCATGGGCAAGCGGCGACCTTTGAAGTTCAGTTATGACTTTTATTTTGATTGGTTCCAAAATGGTAGGTATGATAAAAAATTCGGAAAATATGTTTGTAAATCCCGGTATGTATCAGTAAAATTTGGTCCAGATTTTTACATACATTTGGAGGAAACATGGCCAAAAAGCTGCCTGTGATTATCGACAACCGCAAGAGCAACACTGTGCTGGAGGCTTTAAAGCGTCTCCTGCCGAATTTGAACAAAATGGACGTAGCAACCGGGGTTTTTGAGGTCGGCTCCATGCTCCAGCTGGAGAAATCCTGGGAGTCACTCGAACAGATTCGTATCCTGATGGGGGATGAGACCACAAAAACTACCAAAAAAGCAATATCAGAGGCTGTTCAGAGGTCTTCCAACGACAGCATCGAGGCCCAGAAAGAAGCCGATGATTCCCTCACTGGCCTTGACGCCGTCAAAAAAGCCATCACGGACCAAAAAATCCTGTTGAAAACATATCTCAAGGCCAAATTCCACGCAAAAACCTACCTCATGGAATCCGTGGAGGCCAGCCCGGTCGATTTCGCCATTGTCGGCAGCTCGAACTTCACCCGTCCCGGACTGACACAGAATCTTGAACTCAACCTCTTCAGCACCGATCAGGCCCATATTGAAGTGCTGAGGAAGTGGTATGAAGAACTCTGGGCCGAAGCGGAGGATATCAGCCCGGAAATCCTCCAGGTCATTGAACGCCATTTACAGGAACACGATCCCTTCACAGCGTACTGTCGGGCACTCTATGAATACTTCTCCGGCAAGGAGAGGAGCCAGGATGAATGGGAAATCTCAGAATCACTGATCTACCCCAAACTCTCCCAATACCAGAAGGACGGCTATCACCGTGCCCTGCAAATCGCGGGTGAATGGGACGGTGCCCTTGTCTGTGACGGGGTGGGCCTGGGTAAAACCTTCATCGGCCTGATGCTGCTGGAGAGATGCCTCAAAGAGGATAAACGTGTACTGCTTATAGTCCCCAAATCTGCGGAAGAAAGCGTCTGGAAGGCCAACATTGACCGCTACCTGAAGCCCAAGTGGTCCATCGAGATGGAGGAACGCCTCCGAATCGAGCGTCACACCAATTTCGGCAGAGAGGGTCTGATCTCCCCGGAACGCCTGGAGTATTACAGAAAACGTCCGGATGTCATCATCATGGACGAGGCCCACCATTTCCGCAATCCAAGGGCCAACCGCGGGCAGCTTTTCATGGAGCTCGCCAAAGGCAAAAAGCTCTACATGCTCACAGCAACACCAATCAACAACTCCCTGGACGATTTATACCACCTGATCAACTACTTCGCACAGGGCAAAAAAGACCACTTCGCCTCCATCCGCATCCACGACCTGCGGAGCCACTTCCTTCAGAATGAAAAACGCATGGAAAAGCAGAATCCGGACATCGACATCACCGAGGTGGCCGAGGATGAGGATTTCCTCCGCACGGACGATCTGCTCAAGAACGTATTGATCCAGCGGAGCCGGTCCTATGTCAAAAAGTCCGAGGGCATGAGTGAGGATGGCTTCCTCTTCCCGCAGCGTCAAAAACCCCGGGTCGTCAATTACTCCCTCAAGAACGTGTACGAGTCCCTCTACAGCGAGATCAAGGATGCCTTCGATAAGGAAAATCCCTTCCTCTCACTGGCCATCTACAATACCGCCGCCTATCACAAAGACCCTGACAAGCGCAAGGTCGAGTACCAGAAGCTCGTGGTCGGCCTGATTCGCACCCTTTTGCTCAAACGCCTGGAAAGCTCGTTCAAATCCTTTGAGGCCAGCGTCGAAGATCTGCTGGCCAAGATGGCCCAGTTCATGGAGTATTTCGCACCGGACCGCTACGAGGAGTGGACCAAGATGAACACCCGCTGGTGAAAGGTGGTCCAGGAGCACATCACCGAGCGGCTGGAACTGAGCGAATCCGAGACGGAAGACGAAGAAGAAAACGAAATCCCGGACTTCGTCAAAGACTTTGAAAAAGACGATCACGATCTCGACGGGCTCCTTGAGGACATCCAGGAGGACATGGCCCAGCTGACCGCTTTCCTGAGCAAAATCTACCGCCGGTTTTACGTCAAAGACAAAGAAGGCGAACAGGAAGACCCGAAAAAGGACGACAAGCTCCAGAAACTGATCACACTGCTCAAGGACGACCCAGTCCTTCACAACCAGAAGGTAATCATCTTCAGCGAATTCAAACCCACCGCCCGATACCTCAAACGCCAGCTCGATGCCGCGGGTATCCAGAATGTAGAGCAGGTGGACAGCGGGCGCAACGTCAAAAACCGCGAGACCATCATCAAGCGTTTCGCCCCGTATTACAACCAGGCCAGCGAGGAAAAAAACCTCCTGGGCCAGTCCGAGCTCTCCTACTGCCTGGACAATCCCATCGACGTCCTGATCTCCACGGACGTCCTCTCAGAAGGCCTCAACCTCCAGGACGCCTCCATGATCATCAACTACGACCTCCACTGGAACCCCGTCCGGCTCATGCAGCGCATTGGCCGTGTGGACCGCCGCCTCAATCCCGATATCGAAGAAATCCTCGACCGGTCCGAGCAGACCAAGGGCAAAATCTACTTCTGGAACTTCCTGCCGCCCAAAGAGCTCGAAGAACTGCTCCACCTCAAGCGAAAACTTGACGGCAAGATCATGCGAATCAACAAAACCCTCGGTATCGAAGGGGCACTGCTCACCCCGGACGACCCAGACATGGCCATGAAGCTCTTCAACGAGCGGTACGAGGGCAAAGAGACCACCGAAGAGCTCATGCACCTCGAACGCCAGCGGCTCGAACAGGATTACGCACCCCTCTGGTCCAGCCTCCCTCAGCTGCCGCGCAGGCTCTTTAGCGGCAAGCAGGCCGCCGCCGGTTTCGGCCCGATCATCAACCGCCGCGGCGAAGAAATCGACCGCGTCGAGCCGAACCTCAAAAAGGGCCTTTTCGCCTGCTACCGTATGCCGCCTGTGATTGGTAAAGCCGCCGGAAGCCTTCTGGAAGTCAAAAATGAGAAATTTGAAGAGGAAAAGCACGGCCCCGGCGAGGTCCGGTGGTACTTCTATGAAGAAGAATCCGGCAAAATCATCGAAGACCTCGAACAAACCTGGACCGCGGTCCGCTGCGAAGCCGATACCCCCCGAACCGTCATCCACGGTGTCAAAAAGCTCGCAGACGCCCGCAAAGCAATCGAAAAACACATTAAAAATACGTACCTGAAGGATATCCAGGCACCCATCGGTGCCAAACCGATCCTGCTGACTTGGATGGAGATCAATTAAAATGGCTACACCTCAGCAAATACAACAGGCAATTCATTCTGTCAGTGATCAAACAAGTTTTATTCATAATCTGCTCATTGATACGATGGGCTGGGAAATTCCTGAACCAGCTCAAGGTATCGGTGACATATCTTACGAATGGACGGAAAGCGATCTTGGAGCAGAGGGTCTTGAAGATCATCTTTTAGATGGTTCCGTTTACCAGATACAGAAGATGACGGATGACCAGCCGTGGGGTATATTTATTCTTGAGTTTCAAAATGAAGATGTCTTCCTAAGAAATCGAGGTCTCACAGGCACCCTCCGCAAAGTACTCAGAGGTGTTGTTACCAAACGCAGAGGACACAAATCGACCCTTCCTTCCTGGGAGCGTGAGGATTTGCTGTTTATATGCACATATCAATATAGGCACTTCCGATTTGCATATTTTAATGCTCCGAAACAAAAAGAAAAGACTGCACCCTTGTCCCTTTTCGGCTGGAATGAAGGAGATGCCGATGTTCGGACTCTTTGTACGCATAATCTGTTCTATCTCCAGTGGGACTCGGCCCATCCGGATTATGATAAATGGCGTGAAGCTTTCAGCATTGAAAAGGTCACAAAAGATTTTTATCGTGAATATGCCCAGGCTTTCACCGAAACTGAAGAATATATCGGCCAGGCAAACAATCTGGAAAAAGAGGAACTAAGGCTCTTCACCCAGACGTTATTCAACCGTCTCATGTTCCTGCGATTCATAGAGAAAAAGGGCTGGCTGAATTTTCATGAAAATCCCAATTACTTAAACGCACTGTATCAAGCGGGCGGCTGCGATGGCAATTCATTTTATCAGTCCCGGCTATGCCCCTTGTTTTTTGAAGCTCTTGCCGTAGAGGGGCGTCAGGAATCAGAGCAAATCGGAAAAGTCCCATTCCTTAACGGTGGATTGTTCGAACGTACAGAACTGGACAACAAAGTTCAGGATATCCCGGATGAAGCCTTTGAACCGATATTATCTGCCAGCGGCTTGTTTTACCGTTATAATTTCACTGTTGAAGAGTCCACACCCCTGGATATTGAAGTCGCCGTGGACCCGGAAATGCTCGGTAAAGTATTTGAAGAGCTTGTCACAGGGCGACATGAAACTGGCAGTTACTATACCCCAAGGCCTATCGTATCCTTTATGTGCCGTGAAGCATTGAAGGGCTACCTCTCGGAAAAGACAACAACCTCGAAAAAAGCCATAGAGACACTCGTAGATGACCATGAGATTTCCGATGATCTCACAGAGCAGCACGCAACTGAAATCCTGTTTTACCTTGAAACCATAAAAGCGGTCGATCCTGCCTGCGGTTCCGGTGCATATCTTCTGGGCCTGCTGCAGGAACTCATCGACATCCGCCGCACACTTCAGAATCAGCAGTTAAGGCAGGACCCCCAGTTTTTATACAAACTCAAACTCAGGCTCATCAGTGATTGTTTATATGGCGTGGATATCGACCCCTTTGCAACCAATATCGCGAAGTTGCGTCTCTGGCTTTCGCTGTCGGTAGAGTCTGATACACCTCACCCACTGCCCAACCTGGATTTCAAGATTGAAACAGGCGATTCTATCTTAGGCCCATGCTCCGCTTTCCTGGATTCTGAAGATGCTTTAATGATGGCGGCACTTAGGGACCGGGCAGAGAAACTCGTGGTAAAAAAAGACGCCTTCATGAATGCGCATGGAGATGAAAAAGAAGCTCTTTATGAAGAAATTACCTCTGAGGAAACGCAAATTGCACAGGAAACCAGCACCGCAATCGGCGAAGGCGTAATCGCCTGGCATATCCATTTTGCCGAAGTCTTTATGACCAGCCGCAGAAAAACCATTCTCGACAAGTGGGAAAGTGAAGGAATCAGGGTAAACCTCTTGGAACCAGCCGGTTTTGATATCGTTTTGGCCAATCCTCCATATATCCGTCATGAACTCATAAAAGAGATAAAACCAAAGCTTAAAAAGGTCTATGCTTGTGCTTACAATGGTATGGCAGACCTTTATACATATTTTTATGTCCGGGCAATTGAAATGCTTAGCCTCGGTGGCGTACTTAGTTTTATTTCATCGAATAAGTGGTTTATGGCTAATTACGGAAAAGACCTAAGAAAGTTTATATCTGATAAATGCAATATCATTTCTATTACAGATTTTGGGGAATTGCCTGTATTTGAGACAGCGGCCACCTTTCCCATGATTTTTATTGCTCAAAAATTGAAAAGTAAATCAGAAGCTGAATTTACACAAGTCAAAAGTCTTAATCCTCCATATCCAGATGTGAAAGCAATAATATCACAGAATGGAAGTAAGTTGCCTATGAATGCTATAAAAGGAGACATATGGACTCTTGCAGATGTAAGTACTCTGGCGATTCTTGACAAAATGAAAAATTCAGGTATGCCATTGGAACAATACGTAGACGGTAAGATATATGTAGGAATAAAAACAGGTCTCAATAAGGCTTTTTGGCTTGATGAAGAAACAAGAGAAGAATTAATTTCTGATGATCCTAAGAGTGTCGATCTCATCAAAAAATTAATAGTAGGTGATGATGTACGAAAATGGCATATTAGAGATCAGAAAAGGTGGCTCTTATATATCCCTTGGAAATTAAATATAAATGAATATCCCGCTGTAAAAAAGCATCTCAAAAGATGGATTGAACCCCTAAGTAAAAGACCGGAGTCCAAGGCAGGAAGGTATGATTGGTGGTGTCTTGCGAGATATGCATCCGCTTACGCTCACATTTTAGATGCTCCTAAGCTTGTCTATCCTGACATTGCCAAAGAACCAAGATTCACGATTGACACTAAAGGGGGTTACGCGGATATGACTGCATTTATGATCCCTATAGTTGACTATTATTTGTTGGGAGTACTAAATTCGAGTTGTGCATGGCAATATTTATCGGCTTCTGCAGCGGTTCTTGGTGATGCCGATAAAAGTGGAAGGCTTCGACTAAAAAGACAATATATAAGCAAAGTACCAATTCCCATTGCAAAAGATAAAGAAAAAAAGAAAATCAAAAAGTTAGTACAAAAATGTCTTGATGCTCAGGGAAAAGACTGTGAAGAATGGGAGGACGAAATTGATGAAATTGCTGCCAGGCTCTATGGCGTGGAGTTGGAATATTGACTGATGTTGCTTTCAAAACATGAGGTTTCCGTATCAGTGACTGGCTCGATGCCTTTGAAACAGGGGAATAATTGTTCCAATGTTGGGTAATTGATAATTGTAGAGATAGTATATTTTAGATGCCAAAAAGATTTACACATTTTGCATTTGCTGATGAGCATAATCATGATTCTGGCTCAGGTCAATATGGAAGTATAGCGTTGATAACAATGAAAAGAGAGGCCTATAAAGGCGTTTCCGAGCAAATTGAAAAATCTATTATTGATGCAGGTGTAAAAAAAACAGAATTCAAATGGACCAATACAAAACGAACAAATCATCAAAAGGCAGCTAAAAATATTATAGAGTGTGCTGTAAAATTATCATTGCAGCGATATATACGAATTGATGTTATCCTGTGGGATTACGAGGATGCCCGGCATGATATTGAGAATAGAGACAACATTAAAAATTTCCATATAATGTACTATAATCTATTGAAGTATGTTCTTGGTAAGTGCTGGCAAGCTGGCTCAAACTGGTTACTTTATCCGGATCAAACAAGCTGTGTAAAATGGGATAGAATTCAAGATGTTACGAATGCAAAAAAGATGATAGCTACTGATCCCACTTTTTTTGATCTTTCTAAAATTTTACAAAGTTATCATATTGTACAGATAAAACAGGTGTCATCAGCAAGCTCCCCTGTGAATCAGGCCGCTGATTTATTTGCAGGTTTAGTGGCATATTCTCGCAATTCATACCATGTTTATCAAGATATTAAAGAGCAAGAATACGGAAAGAGTCTTTTTCAAGACGGAGGAAATGAGGAAAACAAAGATATAGACAAGAAACGATGTGAAATTATTGATCAGCTTCTGAAGCATAAGAAAAAACAAAAGCTTGGTATTAGTTTCAAAAATACAAAAGGGCTTAGAAGCATGAATCCAAAGCCAGAATATCCAATTAATTTCTGGTGGTATAATCCTCAGCATAAGAATGATAAAGCACCTGTAAAAAGTGATAATAGAGGAAAAAGCAATGCCTGACCTTTATAGTAATGAACTCATCGACTATGCAAAGGCCCAGTTTGACCGATACGCTTGCGATTTTGATGTTCTGGACAATAAGGCACTGGGGATCATCGGCATTGCTGGCCTGCTGGTCGGGTTCCAGGTTTTGAACACGGAGACGACCACGGAGCTGGTCAAGTGCTTTTTCGCAGATGGTTGCGTTTGCCTTCCATTTCTTGCTCTGTTGTCCTTGATGGTTCATGGTGTGTGTCTGATCTTATGTATGGTAAAGGCCTTGTTCGCAATACAGGTAAAGGATTTTGATTACCCTGGTGAAGTAAACGAAATAATCAAGGGCAGTGAATCTGAAGAAGAAGTTAGCAGAAAGATCATAGAGGCCTATAGCAAGGCGGCAATATCTATTGACAAGTGTAATAGACAAAAGGCATCAAACCTGAAGTTAGCGGTCAAGTCTATTACGATCTCCATCCTGGCATTGATTGCTTATCTGGCCTTTATGGTATTTTTCTACTGCAACCGGTAGCCGAGGCAATGACAAGGATTTATGAGTAAGGAGTGACCTATGAAGCTGGAAATCGAGTTAGTACCCAAAACAGCGTATATTCTGCTTCAGTTGTTCATTGAACATTTTAAGGCATAGTCATTGCTTGCATGAAGGAGATACTTGAAAATGGAATTATTTAAAGTGAAATTGACAAAAGAGCAGTTGCAGAGGGTGCCTGAACCAGAGATGCTGTTTTTTATTCAATTGACTCAATTTGCTAACGAAATATTTTGCCTTAAGAAATTCACTTTTTTTTCTGTTAGCCTTGATGGCGATGATCCGTTGTTAAAATGTGCAAGTAATTCTCAAGCTCTTTTTATGGTTCGCTTGACAGCAGGAAAACTTTGGGAGGCATGGGAATTATTAAGGAGGTTTTTCTTTAGTACAACATTATCCCAAGAGTATGAATCAACATTTTCTGAAAAAGCAAAAAAGAATTTATCATTTATTAAAACTTATTTCAGCAATGCCAACCTGGTGAAAAAGATCAGAGATGAATATGCCTTTCATTATTCTTCAGAAGCTTCGGACAATATCAAGGAACTTATCAAAGAACTTAAAGATGACGATGAATTTTATATGTACTTTAATCAGCATCATGGAAATTGTTTTTATTGTATGTCAGACACCCTCATGAATCATTCATTATATAAATCAATAAATTCCACTGACACAAAGGAGGCAATTAACAGGATGCTGGTTGAAATAGCAAATGCTTCTGGACATTTTCTCCATTTTGTCGGCGAATGTGTACTTGTTTTTGGAAAAAGATATTTGGATTTTAAGACGGATACGATCAAAATATCCGGTCAGCCCGCCATTGACGAAGTGCATGTTCCATACTTTGTATCTAAACCGCAAAGATAATCGACATTGAAGGATTGTAAATAATGCTTTGGACACACAATGAGATTTATTACGATGAACCGTTTGAATTCGAAAAGGACCTCGAAACCGCTATCCTTGAAGTGTCCGAGGACTTATTTGGAGAGGACAGAATATATCTGGATATCAAAAAGAAAATCGGCAAAAAAGGAAAGATATCAACAATTCCAGACGGTTATTTGATTGACCTCTCAAGCAAGAAGGAGCCATGTTTGTATGTGGTAGAAAATGAATTAGTCAAACATGAACCGCTAAAGCATATTGCTGTTCAAGTATTAGAGATATCAATATCATTTGAGGATACACCGCTAAAAATTAAAAATTCTCTTAAAGAGGCAATTGTTGCCGATGAGGGAGTGCTCAGTAAATGTGTGGATTATGCTAACGAAAATGATTTTGACAATATTGATTATCTATTAGAAAGCATGATAAACGGAGAGAAGAAGTTTAATGTTCTTGTCATCATTGATGAAATATCACCTGATCTTGAAACAGCTTTAATTAAACGTTTTCGGTTTCCGGTTGAAATATTAACCCTTCAAAGATTTAAGAGCCAGGATGGCAAACGCGCTTATCAGTTTGCTCCTTTCTTAGCAGATATCACGCCTCCTATTGTTAGAAACAAGGTAACCGTTCACAGGGCGTGAATGTGGATTATGGCCCCAATAATGTAGGAAA
>CAYVUI010000031.1:0-38496 GCA_964454745.1 uncultured Pirellulales bacterium
AAACGTTTGTATTAAACATTTGTATGTCAAAATTCATACGTTTGTATGAAATGTTTGCGTGAATTTATCCATATTAACGGTAGAGGATGTGAAAGGTGCGGATATATTTGTGAATGATTTCACAAACAAAGTGTGAGGTTTTCGCGATGTGCAGTGTCGTTAGAATCTATTGCCCCCGCGGTCATGATATCCCGCATGTTTCCAGCAATTAAAACAGGATCGCGGTCAGGTGCTCAATCGTGGTGGCGATATGCGTATGGTCCTTGATGTCCGTCACGGCCGCGTCGTAACCCTTGTTCAGCAGTGCGTTTACCTCTTTGTCCGCCAGCCCGGGCGCCAGGGCGATCACTTTCGTGCTGCTCAAATCCTGGTTCGACCGTACATACTGGCACACCTGGTCGGCATCAATCCCGGACGCCATCAGGTTAATGATAATGATATGCGGCAGCAGCTTTTGCGCAACGATACCGGCATCAAAACTGTTCGTCGCCGTTTCAATATCGTAATCCTTTTTCGTGCACAATCCGTCGGCCAGAATCTGTGCCTGCTCGCTGTGGCTGTCGATGACCAATACCCGTGTAGACCCGAATTCCAGGCCGTCAGTGGGCATATCGTGTGATTTCATAAAGCGAATGAGCTCCGATGTGGGGATGCGTCTGTCCTTGGATCCGGGGATGCGGTAGCCTTTGAGCTGGCCGGAATCGAACCATTTTGTCACAGTCCGAGGTGCAACATTACAAATCTGCGCCACCTGGCCTGTTGTCAGTACATCTTTTTTCTTCTGCATATCTCTTACACCTGTCACCGCTGAGGGCGAGGAAAACGAAATTTACTCTCAACCGGTCTGCAAACGCCCGGATTCGATGATTGTTTCGGCATTGTGGGGCTTATGGTTAAGATAGATATCCGGGATGTAGTAAAAATAGGGGAAATTATAGATGCATCGATGATCGCACCGGCAGGAGAGAAATGAAAACTCTTTTTATCGGACCGTATATGTCTTTTGTTTGCCGGCCCTTTACGGCAAAAATGTTATCGGCAAACGCCAAAACCAGTCGAATTAGAATAAGAAATACCGGGTACTCAATAGCGGAAATAAATGGATAACTTGCAAAAAAAAGTTTTGGGAAAACAAGATTTCTGTTATAATCACGTTTAAATAGTTTGAGACTGCAAAGTGACAGTTTCCGTAAGCTTTTCGGATAAGGTTAATCCTTAATCAAAAGCGGGAAATTTTGTGTGGTATCAAAGTTACAAGGACACCGGACCTGAATCCGGGCAGGGCGAAAGGCGCGATTCGCGAGATAGGAATGTTACTCAGCGTCAAGTCCAGACACTCGATCAGGCCGGTGAAGATTCGGATTTGGAAGTCTCTTTATAAAGCGTTTCGGTAAAACCAGCCAAAAGGACAGGGCTCGTGTCAAACGCAGGTAACCAGGGATTGTGTACATTAGATTGCGATTTAGCCTTCATTGCCCCTTGTGCGGGGTAATCATTGTCGCAGAATCGGACTGTACGTTTCCCGGGTAAAGTTATTTTCACTCGAATCGTCTTTTTGTGATTTTCCCACCGGTTTCCCCATGAATTGACCTTTCCGGATAAGATAACCCTAATATTTATTTTGAAAGGTCTGAAAAATGGAGATTATCGGCCAGGTTGTTCCGGTTCTTGTAAGTTCCTTTTTCACGGCAGTTGTCGTAGCAGCGGCCTTTTACGCCACGCTGAAATTCATCGAAAAATCAAAGAAAAAGAACCTGGATCGGGATATCCAGTCCAAGCTCGAATCTGCCACCCGCGAGGCGGAAAATATTGTCAAGTCCGCCCGGCTGGACGCTTCGGAGGAAATGATCCGCAAGAAAGAGGAATTTGCCGCGGAAGTGGACAAAACGAAGTCACAATTCCGCGACCAGGAGGTCCGCCTGAGCAAGCGCGAGGATGTGCTCGACCGGCAGGCGGAGAATCTCTCCCAGCGGGAAAAACAGCTCAAGGACCGCGAATCCGTTCTTCAGAAGAATCAGGCCGGTGTCGCTGAAAAGGACAAGCAGCTCAATCAAATTATTTCCCAGCAGAAAAACCAGCTTCTCAAGATCACCGGTATGAATACGGACGAGGCGCGGGAACTGCTGTTAAAGCGTCTTGAGGATGAATGTGAACATGAAATGAACGGCCTGATCCAGCGGAAACTGGAGCAGACCCAGGAAACCTGTGAGAACAAGAGCCGCGAGATCATCAATACCGCGATTCAGCGGTACGCTGCAGAGCAGACCTGCGAGGCGAGTGTCTCGACGGTGGATATTCCCAATGACGACATGAAGGGTCGCGTGATCGGCCGTGAGGGCCGCAATATCCGGGCGTTTGAGAAGGCCACGGGTGTGGATGTGATTGTGGATGATACGCCGGGTGTGATCGTGGTCAGCGGTTTTGACCCGATCCGCCGTGAAACGGCACGCCTGAGTATGGAGCGTTTGATCTCGGACGGGCGGATTCACCCGACCCGGATCGAGGAAATCGTCAACGCCACCGGCAAGGACGTCCGCCAGAAGGTGCTGCAGATCGGTAAGGAAGCGGCAGTGGAAACCGATGTGCGGGGACTGAATAACAAGATTTTGACGCTGATCGGCAGCCTGCATTACCGGACGAGTTACGGCCAGAATGTGCTGCGGCACAGCATCGAGGTTGCGTTCCTCGGGCAGGTGATGGCTGATGAACTTGGGCTGGACGGCTCAATTGCCCGCAGGGCGGGGCTGCTGCACGATATCGGCAAGGCGATGGACCATGAGGTGGAGGGCGGACACCCGACAATCGGGGCCAATTATCTCAAGCGGTTCAATGAGTCTTCGATCGTGCTCAATGCCGTCGAAGCGCATCATGGCGATTTGCCGCCGGATAACCCGTATACGCCGCTGATCGCGGCGGCGGATGCGATCAGTGCATCGCGGCCGGGCGCGCGGCGCGAGACGCTCGAACGGTATATCAAGCGGCTCGAGAAGCTCGAAGAGATTGCGACCGGATTCGAGGGCGTCGAGAGCAGTTACGCGATCCAGGCGGGCCGCGAGGTACGAGTGATCGTGGACGCGAATAACGTGAATGATGAATCCGCGACCAAGGTGGCACGCGATATCGCCAAGAAGATCGAAGAAGAGATGACCTATCCGGGCGAGATCAAGGTAACGCTTCTTAGAGAAGTGCGATGCATTGAATACGCCCGCTAACAGCAGGCAGAATCATGAAAATAAACGTTCTCTGTATTGGAGACATTGTCGGCAAGCCCGGCAGGCATATACTGGCTGAGCGGCTGTGGCCGTTCATCAAGGAGCACAGCATTGATTGTGTGATCGCCAACGCGGAAAACGCGGCGGGGGGTTCGGGTCTGACGCCGCAGATTCACGACAAGCTGGGCAAGTACGGGGTGAATTTGATTACGCTGGGCGACCATGTGTACCGCAAACGGGATATCATCCAGACGCTCGAGCAGTATGACAATATCGTCAAGCCGGCGAACCTCGGGCCGTTTACGCCGGGGCGGGAGGCGGCGTATTACAAGACCTCGAAAGGCCCGGTGGTGGGGGTTACGACGCTGCTGGGGCGGACGTTTATGAAGCCGGCGGACTGCCCGTACGCGAAGATTGATTCGCTGCTGCCGCAGATGAACAACCACGCGGATATTGTCATTGTAGAGGTGCATGCCGAGGCGACCAGTGATAAGATCGCGATGGGGCATTACCTCGACGGCAAGGTGGCGTGCGTGTTCGGGACGCATACGCATGTGGCCACGGCGGATGAGAAAATCCTTGCCAACGGGACGGCATATATCACGGATATCGGGATGACCGGGTCGCATGATTCGGTGCTGGGGCGGAACAAGGAGAATGTGGTCAAGTCGTTTCGGACGCAATTGCCGTATACGTTTGATATCGCGACCGAGGATGTGCGGGTCAATGCGATTTTGGTGCGGCTGGATTCGATCAGCAAGACGGCGGAAATGATCGAGCGGATCGAGATCAAAGAGGACGGCACGTCAACGGCGACGGAGGGGTATGACCACGATGACGGCAGGCCGGAGCCGTCGGATTCGTTGTGATTGATTCTCCATCCGCGACTCGCTTTCGCTCGCTTGGATGGAGGCCGCAGTTGTCTCGTTCGACAAGCTCACTCGATTGCCTTGAGGCAAATAAGTATTGGGATTGCACACAGGCAAGGATGGCACATGAAACTTGATTATATAAGAAACGCTGATGACGCAGATTCTCGCTGATTATTCCGCCTTCGGCGAAAGGGATTTCTATAAATTTTTGAGCCACAGATGACACAGATTTTCACAGATTTTTTATTATAAATGGGCACAGTTGATTACGTGATGATTTGCGATGTAAAGGTTGGCGGATTTGTAATGGTGGTTTATCGAATCTTCGACTCGGGCGATTGAATCCATCGGATTCAATCGGTGGAAACGGTCTTTGACCGATGCTGTCCCCGGGGTTTCGTTCACTTCGCTCACTCAGCTTTTTGCGAACCGCGAAAATCACGAAATGCGCAAAAAATATCAGCTTGAGTAAAAGGATAAAATATTTTATCCATTTTATTCAGCTTTTATTCCTATTACACAAAGACCTTCAGAAAACATGCCGGCACTATCAAACTGAGGTTCAATTACAATCGTTCCATTTTGATCGATAAAACCCCATTTACCATTCACTTGAACGGGTGCCAAACCCTCTGAAAACCGATATACTTGATCAAAGTATGGTTTGGTTATGACTTTACCTGACCTATCAATCCATTTGGACATACATTTTGTTCTATATCCCCAGCCCGTGCAATAGACAACATATCCATATTGACCATAAAATCTTGGTGGAAAGTAAAAATCTGGCTCAATAATATACGCTCCAGTCTTATCTATGCAACCCCACTTATCATATATTCCCCATTTGCTATTAATCGCGACTGCAGCAAGACCGTCAGAAAAACCTGTTGCATATTCATATTGAGAATCTATATGAATTACACCATTTTGATCAATAAAACCCCATTTGCCATTCACTTGAACGGGTGCCAAACCCTCTGAAAAACTTTGTACACGGTCGAAGGATGGCTCAATAATCATTTGGCCTTGATGGTTTATATAACCCCATTTGCCATTCTTTTCAACTGCTGCAAGGCTTTCTGTAAAGGGTTTCGCATATTCATACTTTTCGGTAAAAACAGAATCGCCGTTTTTATTTATAAAAAATGATTTGTCTTCTTTGCGAACAACAGCAAAACCTTCTGAAAAAAAAACTGAACTGTAATTGTATTGTGGCCTAATTTGATATTTTCCACTTTTTTCGATATACCCATTTTTTCCCTCAACTATCACCATAGCCAAACCCTCAGAAAAGTCTTCAGCCTCGTCAAATTTTGGCTCAATAACCATATATCCCTGTTTATTTATAAACCCGTATAAAGAAACATAATCATCATTTTCAAAAGACGGAAATAAATCTAATAAATCTTTTTTTGAACTCTGCCTTTGTACTATCTCCTCATCCACCTCCTCTTTTTTCATTTTGTATCCGACACATGCAAGGCCTTCTGAGAATTTTTCAGCGTAATCATATTCCGGCTCAATCACAATATTGCCTGTTGCATCAATATACCCGTACCTGTAATCTGCTGAAGTATAATCGCTGATATCTGATTCCTCCTGCTGATTGCATATGCCATATAGCCACCATGTACAATAGTTACCTTTATTCCATTGATAAAAGTCATGATGATGTTCGTAGGAAAAGCATAAAAAAGAGGCTGTGAATGTTAGTCCAAGCCAAATGATTGCTGAACGTTTCTTTTTCCATGCGAGGCGAATGATGATTATCGATAATAAAAAGAATAAAATTGCAGGTACGGCGTGTAATAACATTGGCCAATCTATGGCAACTCGATTAATTCGAACACAATAGATGAAATAAAGAAGCCACATTAAAATTGAAATTAGAAAATGAATAAGTAATATTAATCCAACTAAACTCCCGAAGATCTGGATGAATTTAATTTTATCTTTTTGCATTTCTTTGATTTTCAAATTTCTGAAGATGTCTAATAATTTCATTTTGTCGGATTTGTTCCCTATGCCGCGAAAAAGAAACACGTTGCCATCTACAAGTACGAGCTTAATCATTTCGGATTTTACAAAACCTTGTACTTCTGAAAGGTTAATGCTGCGGATGATCTTATTTCCACGTCTTTTGATTACTTGACAAGAAGTGATTTCATAAGAGATGTTTATAATTGAAATTATCGCTACGGTATAAAAAACTGTGAATATAACTGGAGGCACAAGTTTCAGCCATGCAATCCATTGTAAATTAGAAGCTATCTGTTCAAAAAAAAGAAATAAATAAACTGCCCAGATGAAACCAAGAAATGGTATAAATATGGCTGATATTTTTAATGTTTTTCTCGTTTTGATTATTTGTTTTTCCATGCCATGTTCCTTTTGTCCGAAAGGTCTCGGCTTTTGAGGGAGTTTTTCATAGTCCCTCCAGGTATTATAGATATCTGAATTGGCATGTATCGTCAAGATTAATTGCGGTAAAACCGGTAACTATCCCTATTTTTCCGTTGGGATTTGCGAGGGTTCAGTTATTCGATTATCCAGGCTGGATTATCGAGCCTGCGCCTAGGGCGATTGAATCCGGGGGATTCAATCGGTGGATACGGTCTTCGACCGATGCTGTCCCCGGGGTTTTGTTCGCTTTGCTCACTCAGCTTTTTATAAAACGCGAAAGACGCGAAAGACACGAAACTGCCTTCAGGCAGGTAAGGCTTCCCCCGGGTTTGACCTGCGGTCTGAACCCGGGGCTGTTATTATACAATCCCTTCGGGATTGATGTGGAAACGTCCTGCGGACGATGCTGTTTTATCAGCATGCGTTTCTTCCGATTGCTTCGCATCGGTAATCAACATCATCCTACGAATTGGGCCAGAAGATATCGTCGTATCCATCGGTCTCGCTGTTGCGGTCTGAAAGCGGGGTTCCGCCATTATCGGTAAAGTCTTCGCCCACGCTGTAGAGCAGAAAATCATCCTCGGCTGCGCGGTAGACCAGGGGGCCGTCGCTGTACGGGTCCATCGGCACCGCTCTTAGATAGCCGACATCGACAAGCTGCTGGAGGGACTGCGGGAAAGAACCGTTTTCTTTCTGGTAACGCAAAATTGCAACTACAGCAAGCAGTGCATCGTAATTGACATTCATTTTATGCTGAAATTCAATTAAATATGCAATATGCCGACTCGTCATTCCGGTATGATCAAATCTATTCCAAAGTCTACTAATCCTGGACTTGTATGTATCATTCTGCTGGTGTATTTGATAAGGTGTTAATTCATAAAGAGGTTTTAAGTAACCCGGTAAATTGCGGGAGAATTGCTCCGTCTTTCTTCGGTCCGGTGCCATCAAGGCATAAAAAAGAACTCCATACCAGGTTTCGTAAAAATCGAATTTCAGATGCTCAGAAGGAATCAGTCTGCCATTGCCTCTGCCGTCGTCTGTAAAGGCCTTCTGTATCCAATCTCTAACGTAAACAAGCTCTCCCTGCGAGTACAGGAAAACAGGATTAGATACATCTAATGCTTGCCGGAGGTTTTTCTGAAAATACGTCAGCTCATTGCTTTTGGGATCCGCCAGGTCTAAAACAGAAAAAGCCATCTCACAGGCTTTTCTTCGAACAATTGCACCAACAAGCTGCACGATAAGACATTCTGGAGAAGTAAAATGATTACTTACTTTTAGAAGAAGAATTGAATCATCCAAAGCTGAAAGGATATCACCCTCAGATGCTTTGTGCCTAATCTGCCAGCAGAACGGAGCTGACATATCCTTTATAGATACAGTAGTCTCAGTAACCATTTCATCACTAGAATTAATTTCAATCCAGCAATAAGGTTTTTTCGCGGCTTGTCGGAAAAGGTCAAAGGCATTGCTGTTTTCTGCGATCCAATCCTTCAGTTGCCCGGTTTGCTGCTCCGTAAGGTCAACGCAAGACTTGACTGGGTCCATGTCTTTTAGGAATTCCGGCATGGGAGTTAACGATTTCAGCGCGCGTTCATAGAGCGGGGCCGCATTCTGAGCAGGATCGAAATTTTCGGGTTTGGTGACACGGTTGTATTCCTCGGCAGCGTCAAAGGTGATATTGGGACGGGCGATGAAGAACCGGGATATCTCGAAGCGGAACACGCGGTTTAAAATCAGTACGGTCACGACTGCCGCTGCGATTACAGTCAGGGTTATCATAAGATGTTTCATGCTCCCGCGTATCCTCAATTATGTAAAGGCTCGTTCCGGTTCGGTTTGAGAGATAAGGCCATGTGAAAATAATGAGAGCCTTTCACTCAAGACGGGGAGATTATCATCGGCTAGAGGCGATTTGTCAAGGGATCTTTGAAGGCGGCAGGAACTCTTTAGGATTCCTTGCGGTTATGCCCTGAACTGGCTTATCCGGATATCCCCGCCGGGCATGTGAGCGATCAATTCAAGCCGGCCGCCAAGGGCCTGGATCAGCCGTCGCAGCGTGCTGACTTGAATATCGTCCTGTGATTCGAGTTTTGACAGGCTGGGCTGCTTGATGCCGAGCGCACCAGCGATGTCTGCCTGGGTAAAGCCGGCCTCTTTGCGGATTTCAGCCAGCAGCATCTCCGCCATGACCTCCCGTGCCCGGGCTTTGGCCCTTTTAACCCGCGTAGGGTCCATTTTCTTTTCAAGGTTTTCAAACTTTTTCGCCATTATATCAATCCCTCGTCTTTGAGTTCTACAAAACAAACCCCTGCATTATAGCCTGCAAGCTATATTTATCAAGAGCTATCTTGCCGGGCGCAGCAGAATATGGTACAACCACTGGAACAGGCAAGGCAGAATCGTGTTTTGTGAACCGATCAATAAGAGAAATGCCGGCTGGCGTTGTCTCTTTTGAAACGAAATATCAACATTTCATGAAGGGCCGTGGATATGAATGTCTATAACGTCAATGATTTTGGAGCCAAAGGGGACGGGGGTTCTCTTAATACGGAGCCGATCCAGGACGCCATCGACACGTGCAGCAGGGAAGGCGGCGGGACCGTTCTTTTGCCCGGCGGGACGTATCGGACCGGGACAATCTTCTTAAAAGATAACGTAACCCTGCACCTGGGGCCCGGGGTAGTCGTACAGGCCAGCGAGAAGATCGAAGATTACCAGGAAGTGGATGTTACAGGACTTAGCGATGATTCGTTTTCGATCTTTAAAAAAGCGCTGATCGCGGCCAAAGATGTGAAAAACATCGCGGTGACCGGCCGGGGGAAGGTGAACGGACAGGCAGAGCATTTTCCCTGCGGGGCCGAGGCGTACAACTTTGAAGATGCCGACATGGCGGACAGCACGGAAACGCGCGAAAGGCCCGTCACCCTTTGCTTTGTCAATTGTGAAAATGTATCTGCGGCGGGCATTTCTATTGAAAACTGCCCGAGTTTCGCGTGCACTTTTATCTGCAGCACGATTCTCAATGTCGATGGGATCAAGATACACAATCGAACGAATCAAAACGGGGACGGACTGCACTTCCACCACTGCAGGGAAGCCTTTGTCTCGAACTCGAAGCTGCTTTGCAGCGATGATTGCCTGGCTGTTTTCGGAAGCGGCGAAAATATCACCGTCACCAACTGTTCGTTATCAACCCGGTGGTCGGCCTTTCGGATCGGACCGTTTTCGAGGGGGAAATTCCGGAATATCTCGGTATCCAATTGCGTGATAAAGGATACATACGGCTGCCCGATCAAGATCCAACTGGTCGAGGGTGGCGAAATGGAGAACATTTCTTTCGATCACATCGTGATGAAAGATGTGACCGGGCCGTTTAGCCTTCGGCTGGCCGGCTGGCTGGGCTGGGCAAAGGAAAGGGACAAGTCGTTTCCGACAGGCAAACTTCGCAACATCCGGTTCAGTAATATCCGGGCGAATGTGATCGAAAATTCAAGGCCCGAGGAGCATGAAGTCCCTCCGATGGAGGGGGAGTATCTATCCTGTATCAACCTGACAGGCCTCGAGGGGCATTGTATCGAGAATGTTTTCTTCAGCAATATCAACATCACGTTTCACGGCGGCGGGACACGGGAACATGCCGCCCGCGAAATCCCTGAATTGCCGGATGAATACCCCGAGTATCACATGTTTGGGACGCTGCCTGCTTACGGCCTTTATGCCCGTCATGTGAAGGGGCTGGTTCTCAATAATGTCCGGTTTGAAGTGGAACATGAAGACCTGAGACCGGCCGTGGTATGTGAGGATGTGGAGGATGTGGAACTTTCCGCATTCTCGGCGCAGGGAAATGCCGGGGCGAGGAGCCTGATTCGGCTGCACAACACCCGCCGGGCATTTGTCCACGGCTGCAGGACGCTGGGCGAGGTTGTGGACTTCTTGCGACTGGAAGGTGAGCAAACCCAAAACGTCTCGATCGGCTGTAATGACATCGGCACCGATGGGAAAGCATTTGTACTTTCAGACGGAGCCGGTGAAGATGCCGCAAAGGTTTTATAGCATCCCAGGTTTAAATCTTTATAAACTGCGGTCCTGGTCTGACTTTTAAGATCGCTGCTATGGCCCGGGGCAGGGTCAGCTCTGCGGGTGCCAGTTGGCAAAATGGTTTTTATGTGTGTCAAGGTATCCTGCGCCGGGCTGATAGAAATGATCGTAAAACCCCAAATCCAGGTGGCACGCCTGGAGGTACACCATTGTATAGATCGAGGGCACCGTCGCCGGGAACTTGCCGAACCGGTCATACAGATACTGGGCCTGCAGCGTAACGCATTCACGAAACCGCCGGTCATGCACCTTCGCCGCGGAGCGCACTTTGCGCGAATCCTTCCACGGCCCGGGCGTATCGGGGTGGTACGGGCCGCCGGGGCCGAATTTCCGTTCGCAAACCGCATCCACCGCCGCCTGCATATCGGCATAGTGCGGGGGGCAAAAACCTTCCATCACGCCCTCGAGCCCCGTCGGATTCGGCAGCGCCCAGCGGTCATCCGTATCATACCGAAAACCCAGACCCGGCACATCCGCATCTTCAGCGGCCCCAAGCACACTGTAGGGATTGAGCCCGTTAAAGAGCCAGCCGCCCAGGCCCATCGCCTGGAGCATCAGCGCGCCGCTGTAGCACGCGCACGACATCTCTGCCGTCAGCTCATTCATGGACAGATCATCATAAAACGAAAGCGGCCAGGAACTCTCCGCGTCATACAAATCCGCATACTGCTCAATGCCCGGAATCTCGCAGCCGTGGATGTCATCGGTCAGCACGGTCCGGTTCTGCAACAGGTAGCACAGACCCAGGATCTCATGCTGAGCCAGGTCCCCTACCGGGATCAACAGAAAGGTCCCGGGGTGATTGACAACCCAGGTATTGTGCGCCTCGACATGTGGAATCTCGGGGGGGAGTTTTAGCCGGTTGTCGCTTAGCTTTCGGATTTGCGAACGGGTGTTTTCCAGTACCGTTTCCAGGGACTGGTCTTTCGTTTGGCCGGGCTGGGTAAACGGCGCCGCATCCCGCGTATCCAGGCAGTACAGACCCTCATCATCCGTAAAGAACAGCATACTGGCTCCAAACCCCGCCGCGGACGGGCACACCCTGCCCGAGGCCGTGCCGCAATAGTTGGAAAGATGGGGCACATAATTTTCGCCCCGGTACATGCCGTGATGCCAGCCCGTGGATGCCGAGCATGCTGCCAGCAGAATGCGCTTTTCAATCTCCGAAAGTGGCGTCGGCTTTGATTTCGACTTGTACTGGAACACGCCGTCGGGGATTTGGGCCCCCATGAAAAACCTCCGCGAACGACGGCAAAGGATCGCTTCGATCAGCGGCATGTTCAAAAGCCCCGTAAGATTGGCTGGAATTTTTTCACTGCTCATTTGATTACCCCCCATAAAATTATTTTTAAAACAGCATACCCCTCCGCGCAGGCGATGGCAAGAAAATTCCTTTATTTCCCATTCGCTTGATTCGCGCATAAAAAAAGGCCCGTCAAGAGGCGAGCCTTTAAATAGCCAGGATCCTCCGCGCCGGCCGTGGCAAGGCCTTTTAAAGAACCCTTTAGTCTCAAGTGGGCGATCGTTGCTTTCGTCCGGACTTCCTGTCAGGCAGGCTTGTCCGATCCGGAAAGGTCTGACCTCCCCGAATAAAGGTCATCGGTTCTTCAAAATGCTACCTTTCACCAACCGTGCAGGGGTAACCTGCTACAAATATTACCATACCATATTCAATCGTAAAATTCAAGGAAAGAGTTGAGAGAAAATAGAAATTTCATCCCTTTGCTTTGTAAATATGCTTCAGGGCAGAATACGTTAAAAAAATAAGCGGAAAACAAAGTTTTTTCGCAGGATTGGCAATACCGGAAATACCGTTTGCGCACACGGAATTTACTGGCACTGAAATTGCTGTGTGAAGAATTTTATTTTTTATGCGGTTCTAAGCTCGGCACCGAATTGGCCGGCGAGGGCGTCCACGATGGGCTTTTCGTAGGTGTCTACGGTTTCGTGGGTCAGGGTGCCGTCCTCGTCGCGGAAACGCAGCGAAAGGGTCAGGCTCTTTTTGCCTTTGGGGATCGGCTTGCCGCGGTAGATGTCGACAAAGGATATCTTTTCGAGCTGGGCGGGTGCCTTGGATTCGATGGCGGCGGTGACCTGGTCCCAGAGGATGGCTTCGTCGAGGATCAGCGAAAGGTCGCGGACGACGGAGGGGAACCTTGGGATGGGTTTTACCTGGGCGAGTACGCCGAAGTGGCTCATGAGGATGTTAAAGTCAAGCTCGGCGGCGGCGACTTCGCTCTCGATGTCGAGGGCGGAGGTGATCTTGGGATCAATGATGCCGGCAAAACCGAGTGTATCGCTGTCAATGGAGACCGCAAGGCCGGCGCTGGACCAGGGGCCGTCTTTGGTTTCAAATTTGAGAACGGCCTGTGGGTTGACCTGGCGAACGAGATTGGTAATCACGCCGCGGAGGTGGCGGATGCCCTGTGTGGTGACGATCGCGAGGCAGGGTTTTTCGTCGGGCAGGTCCTGTCCTTTCGCGGGGGCGAATGTATTGGCGATTTCGTAGATGTTGACCGGGGCGTTGCCGACGTTGAGGTTCGTGCGGGTCACGTGCAGCAGCGAGCCGAGCAGGTTCTGGCGGATGATATTGGCGGACTTGCGTGATTCGTCACCCACGCGGAGCGGATCGTCGGTTTCGGGTGCGAAGAGCTTGTGCGTCTTGTCGTCGGTGAATGTGACGTTGATGGTTTCGTAATACCCGGCGGCGTTGAGAACACGGGCGGCGAGGTTGGTGAGCTTTTCACGTTTGTCCACGGGGGCCACTTCGATGTTGATCTTTTTCTCGGTGGGGATGTTCGTGTAGCCATGGCAGCGGGCGACTTCCTCGATAAGGTCGACTTCACGATGGAGGTCGTGCCGCCATGTGGGGCTTGTGCATACGATGGTATCGCCCTGCTGTTTGGGGGCCAGGCCCAGGTTCGTAAGGATCGAGAGGGTTTTGTCCTGCGGGATATCAATGCCGAGCAGCTTGCTCAGGCGAGCCGGGCGCAGGGTGATCTCGGGGCAGTCGGCCTTTTTGGGGTAGTTATCGACGATGCCTTTGGCGATGGTGCCGCCGGCGAAATGAACGATCAGTTGTGCGCATCGGTGGGCGGCGTATTCAACCCGCTCGGTATCGACATGGCGCTCAAAGCGGAAAGAGGCATCGCTTGGCAGGTTCAGGCCGCGGGAGGCGGTGCGAACGGTGACGGGGTCAAAGTGGGCGTTTTCGAGCAGGATGTTCACGGTCGCGTCGGAGACTTCCGTTTCCAGGCCGCCCATGACACCGGCAATGGCGACCGGACCCTTTGGATCGGCGATAACGAGCATGTCCGGCGTGAGTTTGCACTCGGTATGGTCGATGCTGGTGATGGTCTCGCCCTTTTGGGCGTTGCGGACGATGATGGTGCCGTCGGCGACTTTGTCGTAATCAAACGCGTGGGCCGGCTGGCCGGTCTCGAACATGGCGTAGTTGGTGGCATCGACGACGTTATTGACCGAGCGGAGGCCGACGGATTCGAGCCTTTCGACGAGCCAGTCGGGCGATGGGCCGACCTTGACGCCCTCGATATAGATGCCTGTATAGCGATTGCAGAGGTCGGGATTTTCGATCTCGACCTTGATTTTGTCGCAGGAATCGAGGCTGCCTGTTGGGCCGGCAACTTCAGGAATCCGGAGCTGTTTGGACCAGAATGCGGCCAGTTCGCGGGCAACGCCGATGTGGCTAAGGCAATCGCCGCGGTTGCTGGTGACTTCAACGTCGATGACGGTATCGTTTGGGAATTCCTCCATCTCTTCGGTGGGGAAACCGAGGTCGCTTAGGATTTCGGCGACTTCGCTGGCCGGGCAGTCGATATCAACGTATTCTTTGATCCAATTCAGGGAAACCTTCATCTTTTTATCCTGTTTTTGGGTGTTTATTTACTTTCGGGCACGAAAACGGCTCTATCTTCTTCAAAGGAAACAGATTAGCGAAATTTCGGGGAAAGTCAATACATTTAGTGTAACGCGAGCGTTATTATCGGGACTATCGTAATAGTCGCTTTAAAACGGTCTTTTTATAACTTTTTTATAGGTATTATTTACTATTTTCTTAGAATTTGATTAAAAATTCTTGATTTTGGCTACTAATCAAATAGATTATAGGTATTGGAGGGTGAGAGGGGCTCAACACGCCTTTTTTGCCGCCCATTTATCGAACAGTGTAGAGAGTGTAACCGAACAGTTGATTTTTGGGGTATGATTTTGGTGCGGACCGGCTTAAGGTCGTTTCGTAATCTGTACGATGGCTGAGGAGTTTAGGAAAGAACCATCGCAAGGGAGTGTAGCAAGATCGAGCCGTCATGAGGACGGCACTGATCGAGATTGCAAAAGCCGAACAAAGCCGAGGCGGGTTTTGATTGGGGAATCCCCGGCTTTCAATTCTATCATGGATACCATCGAGGCCATTGCAGCACGGAAATGCTCTGTTATCATTTTCGGCGAGACCGGAACCGGTAAGGAGATGGTGGCCCGGCAGATCCATAACTTTAGCGACCGGGTAGGAAATACCTTCATTCCCGTGGATTGTACGACGCTGACCGGCCAGCTCTTTGAGAGCCAGTTGTTTGGTCATGTAAAAGGCGCGTTTACCGGTGCGGTGGACAGTACACTTGGTTTCTTCCGTGCGGCGAATGAGGGAACGATATTCCTCGATGAGATCAGCGAGATACCGCTGGAGCTGCAGGCGAAGCTTTTGCGCGTGCTCCAGGAAGAAACGGTCACACCGGTGGGCTCTACGCAGACGTTTAAGATCGATGTCCGCGTTTTGTGCGCGACAAACAAGGATTTGTTCGATTTGGTCCGCAAGGGCAAGTTCCGCGAGGACCTGTATTACCGTTTGAACGTGGTGAGCCTTGAGATTCCGCCTTTGCGGGAGCGTCAGGAGGATATCATGTCGCTGGCGACGCATTTCCTTGCGAACCAGGCGAAATTTTACCAGGAACCGGAAAAGGTTCTGACCGAGCGTGCGGTTGAGGTGCTGACGGAGTATTCGTGGCCGGGCAATGTGCGCGAGCTGGCCAACGCGATGGAACATGCGTATGTACTTAGCCGCAGCGAGGAGATTATCGCGGATGTTCTGCCGACGGAGATTTTGATGGCCGAGCAGGAAGGTACGGGGCGGTATTTGCTGCCGACGCTCAACGCAGCCCAGAAGAAGCTGATCAGCGAAGCGCTGGAGCTTACGGGGGGCAAGAAAGTGGCCGCGGCGAAGATCCTGGGGATTGAACGGAGACGGCTCAACCGGCTGATTGACAAGCTGGAGATCGCGGTACCCAAGGGCAGGGACTGATAGCAGGACATTTCATACCCTGTTTTTTACCTAACAGCCCCTTCGTGAAAAAAATCACACACGTTAAAATTTTTTTCACTTGGTCACAATTCCAACACCACACCAGACAGCACTATATACAGCTACCCACTTCAACTTAACCCTCTATATCTGGTAGACGCGGTGATTTTACCGGGGCAATGGTTACAACCGGGGCCCATGATGGAGGAAAATTTTCCCACAAAGTGGTAGAGAGTGTTGACTAAGTGGGACGATATGGTAGAATAGCCCACAATAAAGGTGCCCTTGTGGATACGAAACCCATTGTGGTGGAATCAGAACCATGCTGATGTTAACAGGCGAGTACGAACACACGATCGATGCAAAAGGGAGGCTTTTTGTCTCCAATAAGCTTCGCTCGCAGATCGACAGCGAAGAGCACGGCAGTGATTTCTACCTGGTCCTGGGGCCGAACGGAATTCTTTCACTTTACCCGGAAAGGTATTTCAAGCAGATCGCCCTGACCGGTGCGCCAGGGATGGGTGCCCCGGACGAAACGGTAGCGTTTGAACGTTTGAGTTTTGCCCTGGCTAGTAAGGTTGAGCTGGACCGGCAGGGACGATTATTGCTGAATGAAAAGATACGAAAGCGTGCAAATTTGAGCCACAGCCTGACACTGGTGGGGGTTCGGGACCATATTGAGCTTTGGAACAGCGAAGACTGGGAGAATTATCTCAGTGACAACATGAACCAGTTCCAGAACCAGGTGACGGCGGCACGCAAGACAATGATGCAAAAACAGGCAGAACACTTAGAATACGAATAGCAGGAGAAGGTTATGCAGACCCAAGACGCGATTCGAATTGTATCACAATCACTGGCAGAGAAAACGGACTTCGATGCGAAGGCTTGTGACGCAATTGATGTACTGGCCCGGAGACTTGAAAATCTCAAGGCGATGAGCCCACTGTTTGAAAACATCTCGTTTTCGCAACACGCAGAGGAACTTGCCCATCGTCACCTGGCGGTAAGTGCGTAGGCCCGGGTGACGGGAGATGTGATGCGTACTACGGAGGCTCGCGGCCAGGGCAGGGATGATTCAGGCGGCGGGCACATTCCGGTCCTGAAGGATACGCTGCTGGACCGGATTGAGCTGCTTGAGGGGGCAGTGATGTATGATCTGACCATCGGGCACGCTGGGCATACGCTGGCCTTCGCCGAGAAGATCGGCCCGACGGGGACCATCATAGGATTTGACGCGGATCCGAGGTCGCTGGATACCGCACGAAACAATACACAGGCAATTGCAGCAGAGATTCGGCTCTTTCGAGAAAATTTCAGAAATATACGGCGAGTTTATGACGAAAACGCCCTGCCGAAGGCGGACCTGGTCCTGGCGGACCTTGGATTCTGCTCGGCCCAGCTAAACGACACCCAGCGGGGTCTTAGTTTCCTGGGCAATCAGCCGCTGGATATGCGACTCGATCCGCGGATCAAGAAGACGGCGGCCGATCTTCTGGGGGAACTGGAAGAAGAGGCACTGGCGAACCTTCTGTTTGAGTATGCCCAGGAACGGGCATCGCGGCGGATCGCGAGGGCGATCGTGGAATACCGGCGGGAAAAGCCGATCCGGTCGACCGCGGAGCTGGCAGTGATTATCTGCAAGGCGATGAATCAGCCGCTGAATCGACCGGGGCGAAAGCTGCACCCGGCGACGAAAACGTTCCAGGCACTGCGGATCGCGGTCAACGACGAGCTGGGCGCACTGGAAGAGATGCTGGCGGCGGCACCTGGCATTTTGAACGAAAACGGGCAGATTGCAGTGATTAGTTTTCACTCGCTGGAAGACAGAATTGTAAAACTGGATTTTAAAAAGAATGCGCAAAATGGGCTTTATGAGATTCTTACCAAAAAACCTCTTGAAGCCGAGCGGGTGGAAGTGGACAATAATCCAAGAGCCCGAAGCGCGAAGCTAAGGATAGCAAGAAGAACGCAACAGGAAAAAGGAGTTTCATAATGACTTCGGACGCAAAAATCGGACTCCTGCTGGCACTGGTTTTTATCGTGGTAATTGCATTTCTGGTGAATGGTCTTCCGGAATTGATCGGAAAACCCGCAGGAGAGGGGAATCATCCCACTGCATCGATCACCAGTGAGGAATTTGACTCGGTAATGCTCGGTCAAAACGCCGATGAGGCGGTCGCCGCGGTGTCTCCCCAGATCGAAGAGCCGGCCCCGGTGGTCATCGAAGAAAAGGATGATGAGGTCAATGATGTCCGCTTCAAGACGACGCTGGCGCCGAAGGCGCTTACGTTTGAGCCGGTTGAGGCCCCAAAAGCGTCCAAATCTAACAACAAGGTGTTGGTAACTAAAGTTGCGCCGACGAAGAAAACGTACACGGTGGTAAAAGGGGATACCCTGGCAAAGATTGCCGTGAAGATGTACGGCAAGGATGAAGGGAACAAAAAAGATACGGTTCAGTCGCTGTTTGAGGCAAACAAAAAGAGCCTCAAATCGCCGGATCATATCGTGGTCGGCCAGAAGCTTACGATCCCGCCGCTTGAGCTGGGCACGCTGGAAGTATCGAGTAAATCCGCGATTGCCCAGGCGGCCTCGACGAATGCCTCGAAGCTGACGGCACTGAATTCGCAGGTGCCTCAAACGCCGCGGTACGAGACCTACACTGTAAAGGAAAATGACACGCTGTGGAAGATCGCCGAGCGGAAACTGGGCGACGGGGCAAAGTATACGGTGATCCTTGAACTCAACGGGCACAAAATCCGCTCTGCGGACGATATTTATGCAGGAATGAGCCTCCAAATTCCGATGAAATAAAGGTACGTCTTTGAGAACTGACAAATGATAACTTTATGAATCGGCATGGGGCGTTATGTTTCGTTTTCGCTTTATCTTCATACTCCTTACGGTTACGGCCATTTTGATCGTCGCGGTGCACCTGCGTGCGTCCACGGGGACGGTTTTTTTCCAGTACCGCCAGGCGGTTGTGGAGAATAAGCGGCTCAAGCAAAACCTCTGGCAAAAGCAGATCATCCTGCAGACGCTGATTACGCCCTCGACGGTGCAGAGCCCGCAGACCTGCCGGTCACAGAATAAGAATAAGGCTGTCGTGGAGAACAAGGGAACGTGAAGCGGCCTGTACTGCATATCCTTTTGCTGACCCTCCTGCTGGTCCCGTTTGGACTGCTTGGATTTCGACTTTTTACCCTACAGTGCCCTTCCGGTGAGAACGAGCAGGCAGCGGTATCAGCGCCGGCGGTTCCGAAGGTGATTGTACCGGAAAAGCCCCAGCGGGGTACGATCCTGGACCGCAAGGGGAACCTGCTGGCGGCGAGCAACCGGACGCATCATGTGTTTGCCGAGCCGCGGATCATCGAGGATGTGAAAGAAACGGCCCTTGCGCTCCAGCAGGTGCTGGATTACCCGGGGTACTTGATCTGCCGGTCGATTCATGAGTCGAAAAATCCGGGGTATGTGAAGATTTTGAAGGATATCCCGTATGAAACGGCGATGGAGGTTCGGGCGGCGAACCTGAGGGGGATCGGGCTCGAGACGAACTGGAAGCGGTATTACCCGCAGAATCGGCTGTTTTCGCATGTGATCGGGTTTGTGGGTGCGGAGGAAAACGGATTGTCGGCGATTGAGCTCGAGTATGACCATATCCTGTCGCCGGGGGCGGGCAGCAGTATCTTTTTGGTGGACGCTTCGCGAAAGCCGATCGCGGCGCTGGGAAAGGACCCGGTGCGGGACGGGGCATCGCTGGTGCTGACACTGGATGCGACGATACAGGAATTTACGCGGCAGGCGCTGGAGAAGCAGATTCTGGAATTCAATGCTCCGTCGGGGCTGGCGATTGTGATGGACCCGTACACGGGGGAGATTTTGGCGATGGTTTCACTGCCGGATTTTGATCCGCAGGATTTGGGGGCGATTACATCGAATAATGCGAAGAACCGGGCGCTGACGGACCCGTATGAGCCGGGCTCGATTTTCAAGCCGATTGTGGCGGCTCTGGCGCTGGACGGCCGGACGATCTCGACGAGTGAAAAAATTTACTGCGAGGAGGGGAACTACCACGGCAAGGGTTTCGGGCGGATCGGCGAGTATGGGAACCATCAGTACGCGAATATGACGGTTAAGGAGATTATCGCCAAGTCGTCGAATATCGGGATGGCGAAGATCGGTCAGAAGATGGGCGTGCACGCGTTGTATTCCGGGCTTAGGCGGTTTGGCTTCGGGCAAAAGACCGGAATTGACCTGCCGGGCGAGGACGCAGGCGTGGTTCGTGATGAGCATAAGTGGAACGGTTACAGCGTGACGCGGGTGCCGTTTGGGCACGAGGTGACGGTGACCGCGATCCAGATGATCCGGGCGTATGCGATTTTGGCCAATGGCGGTTCGCTGGTGCGGCCGCATTTGCTAAAGGCCGCGGCATATCCGGACGGAACGACGCGATATTACGACCATGGTTCGTCGCTGGCGGGCCGGATTTTGCGTCCGGAGGTGGCTAAGTGGATGGTGACCGAAGCCCTGACCGAGGTGGTCAACGAGGGGACGGGCAAGAAGGCCGCGCTGGAGGATGTGCAGGTATTCGGCAAAACGGGGACGGCAAATATCGCGGGGGTATCGACCAAGGGATACGACGCGAAGAATTATGTGGCCTCTTTTGCGGGCGGGGCACCTGCGGAGAATCCGCAAATCGTAGTGCTGGTTTCGGTCCATAAGCCGGACCGGTCGCTTGGCAAGGGGTATACGGGGGGAACCGTGGCCGGGCCGGTGGCCGCGGAGATTATTAAGAATACACTGAAGTATTTGAATGCCCGATAGAAAAAAATGGGGGACTTTTGAAAGCCCCCCGGCGCGATTGCTGGTTCCAATCATTTCGGCAAGATGACTGCATCTATCACATGGATGACACCATTAGAGGTGTAGATGTCTGTTTTGATTACGTTTGCATTGTCCACCATCACTTTACCGCCCATCGTCTTGATCGTGACGGATTGACCATTGACTGTTGCAGCCTGATTGAGTTTTACGACATCGGCTGCGGTTACCTTACCGGGTACGACGTGGTAGGTCAGGATCGCCGCGAGCTGCGCTTTGTTTTCAGGCTTTAAGAGAGTCTCCAGTGTTCCGTGAGGAAGATTTGCAAAGGCCTGATCCGTGGGTGCAAATACTGTAAATGGTCCCTCGCTTTTAAGAGTGGATACGAGATCCGCCGCCTGGACCGCGGCTACGAGTGTATCGAAATCGCCTGCGGCAATCGCGGTATCGACAATGTCAGACTGGGCTTTACAACGTGTTGTTTTGCAGCCCTCATTACAGCCAAGCAAAAGAATCGATACACCTGACAACAGCAGGACACTTAAAGACCATTTTAAAAATTTGTGACTTTTCATTGTTCAATCCTCAAAACCTTTTTGGTTTAAAAATTTATTGTTAGTTAATACATATACAAATAATGGATTTCTGCACAGGTAGTTCTAAAAAATATTTACAGATTTATAGTTTTTCTCTAAAAGCCGCTCAAAGCCTCATTTGAGCTGTAAAAACCAGTTTTGTGGACAACTAAATGATTCTCAGTTCTAAGAATTCATGAAGTGAGGAGAGAATAATTGTGATTTTACTGGACGGGTTGGACCTGGGGGACTTTTTTGCCGATGTAGCCGGCCTCGTTGCATAGACGGATGATTTCCCTGGCTTTGGGTGCGGCGTCTGTGGAGCCGGCCTGGCCTCCCTCAACGATGATCGCCACAGCAAGGCCCCTGCCGGTGCTGTCCTCAACGAATCCGCCGAACCAGGCATTTTCCGGGTTCTGGGTGGAACCGGTTTTGCCGTAGATTTTGAGATCCCGGGCCGGGTCCATGACTTCTGAATCCTGGAAGGCGGAAAAGGCGGTGCCGCCCCGCTCGTTGACTACAGCGTGCATGCCGTCCTTGACGGTTCGAACCGTAACGGAGGAAAAGCCCAGACGCTTGGAGCGGGATTCGTTGTATGGGTCGTCTTCGTGGATGAAGAACCGCGGCTGTTTGAAGATGCCGCCGCGGAGGATGGTGCCCATCGTAGCGGCGACCTGGAGGACGGTCACGCGGAGATTGCCCTGGCCGATACCGAAGAAGCGTTTTTCGACGGAGTCGAGTTCTGGCACCTGGTCGAAGGTTTTGTAATGGCTGCGGCCGTAGCCGGAATAGATGATGCCGGAGGCCTCGCGGATTCTTCGCCCGGTCGCGTCCCGGCGTTCGAGGCCCTCGAGTCCGGATTCGTAGTCGGGTCCGTTTAGGATGCGGTGGCCGTAGCCGAGGTCCCAGATCCATTTTTGCAGGTCGCGAGTTTCGAGGCGGTGGGCAAGCTGGGAGAAGTAGATATTGCAGCTTCCTCGGATGGCGTTTCGGGCGGTGTTGCCGCCTTCGTCCTGCCATCGCCAGTCGTGGCAGCTATTGAATTTGCGGAACATGAGGCAGTTGGGCCATCCGCGCGGGGCCGGGTGGGCCGGGCAGGAGATGATCTCGCCGGCGGAGATTTTTCGCTCCTCGAGCCCGGCGACCAGGACCAGGGGCTTCATGACCGAACCGGGGGGATAGATCCGCTCGATGGCCTTGTGGAGCATCGGCTTTGCGGGATCGGCGATCAGTTCGTTGTAATCGATGCGGATGCGGTTGATATCGTATACGGGCACGGAGACCAGTGCCAGGACATCGCCGGTTGCGCCGTCGAGGACGACGGCCCCGATGCCGGTATCGTTTGGGTCTTTTAGCAGCGCCTCGATCTGTGCCTGGAGTTCGATATCCAGCGCGAGGCGGACATCGCGGCCGTAAATGGTGGGCTTGCTCGAGAGGAGATTGCCCTCGATGTCGTACTTGACCTCGCCGCGGCGGCCCCGGAGGATGGCCTCGCAGACGTATTCAACACCGTCGCGGCCGATGAGTTCGCCGTGGAGGTAGCGGGAGTAGGCGTCCTCTTCGAAGAGGCTTTCGTCTTCACTGTGAACGGGGCCTACCCAGCCGATGAGCTGGCAGGCGGCGGATTCGTACGGATAGGTTCGCTTGGCCTGGGGGAAGATCTCGAAGCCCTCGATATTGGAAAAGGCAAGCTGGGCCTCGAAGAGCTCCTGTTCGTTTTGCAGCTCGATGACCGGCTGGGGCTCGTACATGGAGCCGAGTTTTTCGCGGGAGGTCCAGATCAGGCGGGTTCGAGGGTCGGGTTCGAGGGTCTCGAATTCTTCGAGGGCCTTGTGGAGGGGGATGTAGCCGCCCTTTTGTTTGTACTCGGCCTTGAGCGGGGAGTCGGGGAAGTGGCGGCTCCAGGCATGGAACTGGCGAACGCGCCAGATGCGGCGGTTGATCGAGTTGATGCGGTCCATAATCTGTTCGCGGCCGTTTTCGTGCATGTCGCCGAAGCGGTCAACAATGGAGAACAACTGGCTCTGGACCTGGCCGTATTGCTCGCGGACCTGCTGTTCGGCCTGTTCGCGTGTGGTTTCATCGTCGGTGCGGAGCGCGATTTGTGATTCCCAGAAGTGGTCGTCGAGCAGGCGGGTCAGCTCGTAGGTCATGTGCAGGTAAAACCGGGGGGAATCGACGGCGAGTTTGCGGCCGTGGCGGTCGAGGATGCTGCCGCGAACGGTTGGCAACTGGCGGGGGTCGAGGATGCGGCGCTGGGCGAGAACCTGGCGGTATTCTTCGCAGCGAAAGACCTGGAGGTAGACCAACCGCGAGATGCAGACGGCGGCGGCAAGAAGACACAAGGCGATGAAGATGTAAAGACGCTTTTTGTACATGGCGGATTCAGCGATGACCCAGGCGAGCCGATGTACGTTTGGGGTTGAAGAACAGCCAGCCGAAATTGTGCAGGAACATCCAGACCAGCGGGCCGGCCAGGCCGGAGTAGAGCGATTCGCCCAGGACGATCCAGTAAAAGCCTTCGGCGAGTTCTTTGGTTTTGAGCAATTCGAGCAGGCTGACGCAGAAGCCGGCGATGATACCGATCAGGAAGATGCTGACGGCCTGGTGAACCATCTGCCGCATGATGACGACCCGGCGCATCTGGCCGAGGATGGAACCGATAATGCCGTAAACGAGCATGTGCGGGCCCATGGCCATGGCTGTGCCGGAAATGTCGGCGGCAAAACCGATGATAAAGCTGGCGGCGATGCCCTCGCGCCAGTCGCTGTGGATGGCGAAAAAGACGAGCATAATCAACAGCAGGTCCGGCCGGATTTCCATGTTGGTCACGCCGATGAAGTTGAGCAGAGAGCCGGAGTTGAGGATCGTGGCAATCGCGAGCAGGATGACAAAACTGATCCAGCGCATCAGGACCCCTCATCGAGAAGAATAACGGCGAGTTGTTCGAGCTGGTCGACTGTAAACAGCGGCCGGACGGTGATATCCCAGAGCAGCGGGTTTTCAGGGTCGGGTTCGACTTGACTGACGTGGCCGATGACGATGGGCGTTTCGAGGAAACCGGTATGGGTGGTCGCGTAGACGGCGTCGCCTTTACGGACGTCGTATTCCTTCGAGATCAGCGGTACCTTGCAGGTATCGGCGCCGGTGCCAACGAGCTGGCCGGGAATGTAGCGGGTCATGCCTTCACGCCAGAGGCCGACGGGCAGCTTCTGGAGGGCATCAGTGACCAGGCGGACCCGGCTGCTGGTCTGGGTGGTTTCGAGGACGGTACCGACGACGCAGTTTTCGCCCATAACATAACAACCGCGCAGGACGTAATCGCGCTGGCCCTTGTTAAGGACGATTTCATTGCGTCCGCCCTGGATGACGCGGGTCTGGACCTGTGCGACGAGCGTGACGGGCCCGGGTTCGGGCAGGCCCTGGCGAATGCGGCCGAGGGCGTCATAGCGTTTCTTGAGTTCCATCAACTGGGCGCGGGTATTGTCCAGTTCGGCCCAGAGTTTTTGATATTCGGTTCGGGAAACATAATCGGAATCGTCGCCGAGTTCGACGGGGCGAGAGAGATTGGCGCCCGCGCCGATATTGAGCACCGGGCTAAAGATGCTGCGGTAGAGCAAATTCAGGTGGCTTGTTACCGAGCTGGGCAGAATCTGGAGAATCAATGCCGCGGCAAGAAGACCGCTGAATAAACTTGCCCGCGGTATATGTGTCTGCTTGCGTGCCATAACCTCGTCGTAGCCCCTCCCCTGACGAATCCTTTCTCCAGGCGGGCCCTGTCAGCAGGCCCTTTTGAACAACAAATCCATTTTCACTCCAAAGACGACCGGCCTTTTACTGCCAGTAATTTCCGTTCTGGTCCATCGTGTCTTTCCAGCTTTCGAGATTTTCGAGGTATACGCTCGTGCCGCGTGCCACGCAGGTCAGCGGATCGTCGACCATGATGATCTTGAGACCCGTGGCGTTGGAAAGCACGGTATCCATGCCGCGGAGCAGCGACCCGCCGCCGCAGAGGTGAACGCCGTTCTCGATCAGGTCGGCTGCGAGTTCCGGGTCAGCCTTTTCGAGGGTCCGCATGACGGTCTCGATGATGCCGGCAATGGGCTCGCGAAGTGCCTCGCGGATCTCTTCGCTGGTGATGACGATTTTTCGCGGCAGGCCGGAGATGGTATCGCGGCCGGCGACTTCCATGGTCAGCTCCTGCTCGAGCGGCGCGGCCGAGCCGATCTGGATCTTGACCTGCTCTGCCCGGGGTTCACCGATCAGGAGATTGTATGTGCGTTTGAGGTGATTGATGATGGCCTCGTCGAAGTTGTCGCCGCCGATGCGGATTGATTCGCAGGTGCTGATATCGGTCAGGCTCATGATGGCGACTTCGGTGGTTCCGCCGCCGATATCGACGATCATCGACGCGGTAGGTTCGGTAATCGGCAGCCCGGCACCAATGCCGGCAGCCATGGGTTCATCGACGAGGTAGACCCGACGGGCTCCGGCGCGTTCAGCGCTGTCAATCACCGCCCGGCGCTCGACGGCGGTAATGCCGCTGGGTACCGAGATGACGACGCGGGGCCGCACGAGTCCGCCGCGGCCGTGCACCTTGCGGATAAAGTAGCTGAGCATGGCCTCGGTGATCTCAAAATCGCTGATGACGCCGTCCTTTAGCGGACGGATTGCGGAAATGCTGCCCGGGGTCTTTCCGAGCATCTCGCGGGCGACAAGACCGACGGCCTCGCCGTTATTCAATACTATGTTGGTGCCCTTTCGGACAGCCACCACAGAAGGTTCATTGAGAACAATTCCTTCGTTCCTCACACAAACAAGAGTATTGCACGTACCGAGGTCAATACCCATGTCCATACTGAACCAGCCTAAAATCGTGTCCAGTATCACTTCGACTCCCTTCACTTAGCCGGCACTTGTGGTCCTGTTACCGGAATCCGCGTCGTACTGACGCCATCACCTTCTCGGCCGGATTCCTTATTTCGAGCCTTGCGGTCCTTCTCCCGGCTCTGCGCAACGCGGATTACATTTTGTACTGCATCATGTACATCGCCACGACATAGGCGAAGGTACAGAATACAAACCCTAACGCAAGCCCGAGCAGGCCTTTATAGACTCCGTCGTAATAGACGACTGCTTTTTTTGCTATATTATTTGCCATTCCATGTTCCCTTACAGATTCGTGCTGACAAGATCACCGACACGGGGACGTTCCTGAACCAGTTCGAGCACTCCGGCTGCCTTGTTCACATCAACGTCCGTAATCACGATATCCGCGAGGAAATCGGCACCGCGTGTCGCGTGGAAAACCATTCCCTCGGATACCCCATCGGCCGAGCCGAGCGAGATCGTAACGAGGTTGGCCCCGACTTCATGAATGATGCCCTTTAGGCCCATGTCCTGTGACGGCATATCTTCCATGGCGGCCTGCGCCTGGTTGACCGGCGAGGTGACGGCCCCGGTGGCCTGGGGCACGGCCTGGCCCTGCATGATCGATTCGAGCTGATCTTCGAGGGCGGTCTTCTGCTCACGGAACCTGCGACGGTCCGCCTCGAGCGACTCGATCTGAATCGTCCGCTCATAGAGCATCGCGGTAATCTCGTTGAGTTCCTTGCGTTCGCGGATGAGATCCTGCCGGATGGAGTTGAGCTGATCGCGGCTCAGTTCACGCGACTGCTCCATCTGGGCAATGGTATTCTCAAAGTTCGCGATCAGGCCCTTCCAGCTTTCGGTCTGCTGGCGGTAGGCCAACGCTTCGCGTTTTGCCTCGTTTACCTGGGCAGCGAGCATTTCATTTTCCTGCGAGAGCTGCTCAACCTGTTCATTGAGCTTTGCCTCGAGGGCCTGCATTTGAGCGGCTTTTTCATTGCTCAGACGCTTTTCGCTGGCGTTTTCCGCCTCAAGCGTGTCAATGGTAGCTTCATGCTCCATGGCGAGCTGGCGATAATTATTCGCACTGCCGACGTAGGTAACAATCGCACCACAAAGGAAAAACGATAAAACACTTACCAAAACAATCAAAATTTTTGTCAACGGACTCAACGCGTTATCTCCTTACCAACCGTTTGCCCCTGAACTCACGCGAATTCAGGCACAAACCAACCTTATTGATCGTCAATTTGTCCATTATGCCGATAATTTTTGAGGATTTTACGCTTTTACCGGCAAATCGTCAAGCTTTTTAAATGGCCAACGTCTCTAAATTACTACTTTTTCATATTTTATCTTCGTATCGGCCCGATTTAATGCTGAAAATGCCAATAGCGACCTTTACCGTCCGATAATGATGATTCCATGGGCCGCGCGGAGCTGGATTGCCGGATTCTCATGGGACATCGCCTTGACCAGGTAACCGCTGAGGTATTCGCTTTTGATATGGCCAATTGCCATGATCGCCATGCCGTCTACGACGGGCAGTTCTCTACCTTTATCATATTCTTTCTCCATATACTCCGCAACAATGGCCTCGCCGGTCGGATAGCCCATCCGCCCGAGCTGTTCGGCGGCGACCAGGCGAACCATCCAAACCTCGTCGTCGAGCATGGTAATGATCGCATCGCGGCTTTCGACGGTTTTAAGCTGGCCCATCGAGCGAATGCCCAAAACACGGTCGTCGGGGTGCTTGCTGATCAGCAGAGACCAGATTCGCTCATAAATCCGCTCATCGCCGAGGCGGGCGACGGCCTCAATGGAAGCGAGCTTGACTTTATCGCTGGAATCCTGGTTGTGCAGTGCCCAGCGGACCAGGCGAAGGTCGCGGGTATCTCCGAGTTTGCTCAGCAGCAGGACCGCATTGGAACGGAGGGTCATGTTGTCACTGACGACGACCTTGCGGATCATATCGGCATATTCGGGGTCTTCAATCCGGCAAAGAGCATAGGCCGCGGCGATGCGGACATTGGCATTGGAGTCATTGAGCATTTCTTTGAGATCAAACTTGGCCGCGGCATACCTGAGGTCTCCTACGGCGACGGCCGCGGTGAACCGAACGGGAACGGATTCATCCTTGAGCCGGCTGGTGACCAAGGGCAGCAGCTCCCGCAAGTTGGTTTCGCTGACGGTTTCAATCGCGTTGGATCGCATGATGCCGTTAAGATCGGCGAGACTTTGCTGGACGATACGAATCGCGTCTTTTCGATGCCGGCCGACCTCGCGCGCGGTCATTGTCATATCCGGGGGAGCAAAGAGACCACCCGACCGCCTGGATTGGGCTGATTCTTCACATCCACAGAGAAAAAGAACCAGGACCGCTGCGGCGAGTGCCAGGAACCTGTATTTTGATTTCATGTCTGCACCTCCGTGTCAGAGTCTTTGTTATCCTTTTTTTCGGCTCGCTTTTCCTTGAAGGTACGAGATGCACGGGCAATTGTCAAAAGGAATATCGCACCCAAGCCAATACTGCAGAGGATCTCAAACCAGTTTCCATAGCGGCTGTAGGGGCTGATGCGCCGATCGATGGGTACGCGGTCTACAAACCAGCCTTCGACGGCCTGCCTTTCGAGGGCCGGTTCGGGCAGGGAGCCCTTGATAAAACGATTCTGCACCTCGCCGGTAGAGTCAATCAGGCAACTTATGCCCGTATTGACACTGCGGACAATACTGACGCGATTTTCGATGGCGCGAAAGACGGTGATAGCCATTCGCTCGCTGAGTTCACCGCTGGGGATGAGTTCACCGTCATCGTACTTGTGGTACCAGCCGTCATTGCTGAGATTGCAGAGCCAGTCGACCCGTTTGCCTTGCTGCTTGTTATAAACGGTTTCGCGAGCGATTCTGGGGATGGTATCCTCGTAGCAGATCAGGACGCCGAAGCGGTAGTCTTTTCCGCGGTTTGACATATCAAAAACGGTGTATTCCGTGCCCGGGGTGAGGTGGTAGTCGTAATCATAGGGGCTGATCGCACGGGTGACTTTGCTGAGCAGGCCCCAGCCATCATGAAACGGGACATACTCGCCATAGGGGACGAGGTGGATTTTATCATAGCGTTTTTCGTCCTGGACGCCGGTGGGGGTATATAAAAAGGCGGAATTGTGCTGGCGGACGAGTTCGATATCTTCGTCGCCGACTTCGATAAACGCGGCGTGGGCACCGAAAAGGACGTATCCGAACTCGGCGGCGTGCTCGCGAATCAGTTCATCGTAGAGGCGTGGGTAACTCTCGGGCGAACAAAAGGAGAGGTAGTCCTGGTTCATAGCGGCCAGGACGATGGTCTCGGGCCAGAGAGTCATATCGGCTCGGTTTTGGAAGGCCTCTTCGCTCAGGCGGATCATATCGCCAAGGATGCGGGGGCCGTTGTCGGCAACTTCCTTGACAGCGGAGGGGATGTTGGACTGGACGACGCCGATCATTGGGCCCTGTTCGATGTTTTTGCGAAATGTACCGCGGCGTTCGACCTGCTCCATGCGGAACTGGCCGTAGATGATTGCGGACATGATGAGGGCTCCGGCGATGCCGATGCGGACAGCGTTTTCGCCTCGGAACAGATGCTTTTCGCGCCAGGAGAGGTAGGTATCAGCGACAATGCCATTTAGGGTTGCAACGAGGAAGCTGACACCGATGGCCCCGGTAAGGTCGGCGAACTGGATGAGCAGGGTGTTTTGCCACTGGCTGTGAGCGAGAAACCGCCATGCAAAACCACCGAACACGGTGGCCTGCCAGACCTCGGCACCCGTGACGATCAGTCCTACGCCAAAGGTAAGCCACCATTTTTTTTGACGCCACCATCGGAAACAGACGGTCAGGATCGGCCAGTAGACCGCAAGGTACAGCCCCATGCCGATATAACCTGCCGGGGCGACGTAACTTACCCAGTATACCGTGCTTAACCAGTAGGCCACGCCGACAAGATAGCTTAGCAATGCCAGGGTCCGCAGGCGGATTTTGGGTGAGGAGGCTATCATCATCGGGATCATAGAGATCCAGGCGGCCCATTCCACGCCGCCGGAGACCTGGATGACACCGAGCAGCAAGGCACTGCCGATGAGCAGGATGAGGCTGCGGAACCACTCTGGAAAGCCGCGGTCACTCAAAGAAGCGGCCCTCCTTTAATGTCGCAACAATTTTTTCCTGTGACAGCGGTAATGGGGTATCCGCCCTGCCGTTGGCGAGCCTTAACTGGTACTGATTCAGGAACAGGCCCATGAGCTTTTCACTGGCAAGCAGGTCGGAAATCTCGACATCCATCTCGGCTGTCAGGCGAACCAGTTCGAGGAACTGGCGGGTATCCATGCCGTTTCGGCGCGGGGAGACGGCTTGGATGCGTTCGCGGGCTTTTTGGGCATAATCTTCGCTCAGTTCGATTCCGCAGTAGCGGCGGCCGAGTTTTTTTGCCGTAACCGTTGTGGTGCCCGAACCGTTAAAGGGATCGAGTACCAAGTCGCCCTCTCGGGAACTGACGGCAATGATGCGGGCGAGCAGTGTTTCGGGCATCTGGCACGGGTGCCACTGCTGGCGTTCCTTGAAAGTGCCGCAGACGCGGGAATACTCATTCCAGACGTCATCGGGCAGTTTGCCGGTTTTGTTGGCGCGTTTGTCGTTGTATCGAAGCTGTCGGTCGGAAGGGACGCGGACGGCCCAGTCGTTGAAAACGAAATTGTCGGGATCTTTGATAAAATAGAAGATGTGTGTATGGGCCCGGGCGAACTTGAGCTTGGTCTGCTGGCCGAAGGTATAATGCCAGATGATCCAGTTGCGAAGGGTCAGGCCAAGTTCCTGGCCAATCAGGCGGACCTGCGCGGCGTAGTCATCGCCGATGGCAATATAAAAGGAACCTGTGGGCGACAGCACGTGCAGGCAGGCGGCCATCCAGTCGCGGGTCCAGGAGAGGTATTTTTCGGATTTGAGGCGGTCGTGATACTTGTCGTACTGGTAGCCGATGTTAAACGGCGGGTCGGCGAAGACCAGGTCGGCCCAGCCGCCGGGTACGGTGTTTAATATCTCGATACAATCCCCGCAGATTATCTTGTTTTCAAGTCGATCCATCTGCAAGATGATACTCGCAGTGCGGGGAGATTGCAAGTGTCAGCCTTTTGGGGTTTTGCCGGTGTTTTTGCACAGGCCGCCTAGGCCGCACTGGGGGCAGTAATCGTTCTCTTTTCCGGTGCATTGCTCAACAATGCCGATGCGGGAGAGGGCGAAGTCGTATTTAACCGGGTCTTCGGGGCAGATTTTCGCAAACTGTCGGGTCACTTCCACCGCGGTGCTTAGCGTAACCGTTTTTGCGTTATGCAGGCCTAAAAGCTGTGTCAGGCGGATCATGTGGGTATCAAGCGGGATGATAAGCCATTTCGGATCAATATGGTTCCAGAGGCCGGGATCGACGTCGTCATTTCGAACCATCCATCGCAGGAACAGCATGAGCCGCTTGCAGACGCTTTTTTTCAGGGGCGATGAGATGAGATAGCAAAATCCGCGGGCAGGGTTTGCATTAAAGATATGCCGGTACCTGTCGTAGAACCCTTCGGAAAACGCGGTCAGGGCTTGGATGGCGTTTGGGGCTTTGGGTTGACCCGAGAGAAAAAACGCTTCGAGATTTGGGTACTGCCGGTAGATTTCATCAAGTACGCAGAATAACTCGAATAGGTCACGGCCGGAGGTGAAACGGTGGCGAAACCGGAGAAGGCGAGGGTCTTTTTTGCGGGCTCGAACGTTGCGGATGTACTCATAGGGGCTTTGGCCCATGATTTCGAGGAGTTTGGTCAGGCTTGTGCCGATCTGGCGGACCCGGCCGTAGGCGAGTATCGCACTTAGAAGCCCGACGACTTCCCGATCTTGTGGGTCGTCATATCGGTAAACAAACGCAAGCGGATCGTCGCCGATCAGGGAGAAGCGATTATACCGCTGGTAGAGCTTTTCGAGAGCGAAATGGAGCTTTTTTGTCTCAGGCATCGATCGCGGCGGTCAGGTCGGAAAGGCCCTTTTGCTCGACCAGGGAGCCGAGACGCTGGTGACTCTTGGCATGGGCCTTATAGTATTCGATGATCTTTTCGATCATTTCTTCGGCCTGGGGGGCGGTCAGTTCCTCGCGGACCATTTCGCCGAGCCTTGCGACGGCCCCGGTGCTGCCGCCGACGTAGAGGCGATAGCCCCGCATGGTGCCGATCAGGGCGATATCGCGGAGCTGGCCTTCGGCGCAGTCGTTGATGCAGCCGCAGACGGCGATTTCGAACTTGCCGGGCACTTCCATCCTGTGATACTTGTCATCGAGGCGGCGGGCCAGGTCGAGGGTGCCGACCATTGCTTCCTTGCAGAAACAGGTGCCCATGCATGCACGAATGGGACGGATGAAACAGCCTGTCTCTACCGCAGCGGGCAGGCCGACTTCCTGCCAGAAGGCATCGACGTTTTTCTCTTGAATCCCGAGGATGGCGATCTGCGCATCGGGGGTGAGGCGAATCGCCTCGGCCTCGAATTTGCGAGCCGTTTGCGCGATTCGTTCGAGCTGGTCCGCCGTGGTCATCCCGCAGACGATATGCACCGTCAGTGCATACGTATGACGGTTACGGAGGATTACAACATCCTTTTCTCCATCCTGCAGCATAGATTTGTCTTACTGTTTGAATGCGGCCGGGTCAGAAGCGGTCCATGTGGAAAAATTCCGCATCCTCGAGCCATGTATCCGGGTGGGAGAGCAACTCGCAGATGTTATCCATGAGTACGTAGTGTTTTTTTTCTTCTTCGGCGAGCTGGTTGAAGACGTCCTTTTGCCAGTCGATGTCTACTTCTTTCGCCTTTTGGAGGTAGAAATCCATGGCGTTTTTCTCAATATTGCGAGCTTTTTCGTATAATTCTTTCTCGGAAACGTTGAGATTAAATTTTTCGGTGGCCTGCCGCATTTTGTCAAAGACGACCTTGGCATCCTTTAATACGGGTGAATCCGAGACTTCGTGCTTTTCATTGGCTTGCATCTGCTTGATGGCCTCGGTGTGCTTTTGCTCTTCTTCGCTGAGCATTTCGAATATATGTTTCAGGCCCGGGCTTTGGGCTTTTTCCTTCAATTCCAGGTAATAATCCTTCGCCAGACGCTCTTTTTCCAATGCAAACTCAAAGATATCCATTGCTTTACCCCTATCCTGATAGTTATAAATTTTCGATTTGTCGTATCATACCAGATATTGAGAAGCTTTCCAGCTTTAAATTTCGGACAAACGCCGCCAGTTTCTTCCGTCCGATTCGATGAGTTCATCGCAGGCGGAGAAGGAATCGCTGCCGGCGGGGTATTCGTAGAGTGAGCCGCCGTCGGATTCCCAGGCGTCAAGGATCGGATTGATCAGTTTCCAGGAGACTTCGACGTCGTCCTGGCGGTTAAAAAGGGTCTGGTCGCCTACCATGCAGTCGAGCAGGAGCCTCTGGTAGGCCTCGGGCTGCTTTTGACCGAAAAGCTGTGCATAGCTAAAGCTCATGGTCAAAGTCGTAATGCAGGCCTTGGCTCCGGGGCTTTTGGCCTGGAAACTGAGGCTGATGCCCTCTTCGGGCTGGATTTTCATGACCAGGACGTTGGGGGGCAGGTCGCCGATGCCGTAGGGCTCGAACATGGAATGGGGGACATGGCGAAACTGGATGGCGATTTCGGTCACTTTTTTGGCCAGCCGCTTGCCGGTGCGGAGGTAAAAGGGGACTTTTCGCCATCGCCAGTTGTCGATGAAGAGCCGGGCGGCGACGAAGGTTTCGGTTGTGGAATCCTTTGCGACGTCTTCTTCCTGACGATAGCCGGGGACTTTTTTACCGTCCATTTCTCCTTCGATGTACTGGCCGCGGAGGATATCCGTGCTCCAGGGTTCGAGGTCGAAGGGGCGAATTGCCCGCAGGAGTTTTACTTTTTCGTCGCGGATCGCGTCGGCTTCGAAAGCGGAAGGCGGTTCCATCGCCACGAGGGCTAGCATATTGAGCATGTGGTTCTGGAACATATCGCGGATCGCGCCGGATTTATCGTAGTAGCCGGCGCGGTGTTCGACGCCAAGGCTCTCGGCGATGGCAATCTGTACGTGATCGATGTAATTGCGGTTCCAGATCGGCTCAAAGATGGCATTGGCGAAGCGGAACATGAGCAGGTTCTGGACGGTCTCTTTGCCGAGGTAATGGTCGATGCGGTAGACCTGGGATTCGTGGAACCAGGCGGCGATTTCGTCGTTGAGTTCACGTGCGGACTGCAGGTCACGGCCGAAGGGTTTTTCGATCAGGATACGCGGCGCGGTCTCGAAGCCTTCGGGGCCTTTGGACAGGCCGGCTTTGCCCAGGCCCTGAACGATGGGAACGTAGACCGTTGGCGGGACGGAGAGGTAATAGACCCAACTGTTGCGGATGCCGTGGCGCTGGTCGAGCTCGAGGGTTCGGGCCCGGATGGTTTCGTATAACTGTGTTTGGTCGTAGCCGCCGCTGGCAAAATAGCAATGATCGAGGAAGAGTTCGAGTTTTTTGCCGTCGGGGTTTTCGATAGACTGCTCGATCGATTCGCGGGCGATTTTGCGGAATTCACTGTCGGAAATCTGCGAGCGGCCGCAGCCGAGAATGTAAAATTGCTCGGTCATCAGCCCGTCGGCAAACAGATGAAAGAGACTGACGATCAGTTTTCGGCGGGTGAGGTCTCCTGAGGCACCAAAGACGACGATCCCGCATGGCGGGGCAACCACCTCGACGCATAAACGCTGCTGAACGGATAATTTGGGTTCGATTTTCATGAGCCCCCCTTCCATTTTGTGTGTCCCAGTTTATCAAGTTGATCGGCGAAAGCTTTTACGTCCGTAACGGGCTGCTGACAGGTAAACTCCCGGCAGACGTACCCGGTCGCTTCGCCGGTTGAAACTTTGTCCTGTAGAATTTTCTGCCATCGTTCCTGCATCTGTAAATCGGCACAGGCCAGCACGCCGGCGGGAATGAACCGTTGATAATACTCTGCCTGGAACTTCAGGAAACTGCTGTCTTTTGTCTCGCCTTTGCCGCGGGCAATGACGACCTGATTGCCGCCGTGCACTTCAAAATCCACGCTTTGCATGAGTACGCTGTGGTTGAGCGGGGATTTGGACAGTTCTTCGGCCATGACACTGATCGCACGCTGGGCGGCGTGCAGATACGCCTCATTTCCCGTGAGCAGACCAAGCCGCCAGAGCATGAGACAGGCCGTAGAATAGCCGCTGGCCATGGCACCGTCGTAACTGCTGCGGGTGCGAACGACAAGGTCGGCGTCTTGATCGGAGTAGAAAAAGCCGTCGTTTTTATCTTCAAACCTTCGCAGCATTTCGTCGGTGATCTTGATTGCCGAGGTAATCCAATGGCCCTGCCCGGTCGCCTGGTAGAGCTCGATCAGGCCGGCGGCAAGAAAGGCGTAATCTTCGAGCACCCCTTTGCCGTAGGTCTTCCAGTCCACATAATAGCGAAATACTTTTGATCCGCGGCAGAGCTGTTTGACGAGGAACTCTCCGCATTGCTTTGCATGATCGAGGTAATCATCACGGCCGAGTACCGCGGCGGCGCGGGCGAGGGCAGCCAGGAACATCCCGTTCCAACCGGCAATGATCTTTTCGTCGCGGCCGGGGCGGTTTCGTTTGGCTCTCGCATCGAGCAGACGCAGGCGGAAGAGCGCAATGCTCCGGCTGACTTTTTCAGAATCTAACTTCAGCTTTTCAGCGACGGATTCCACATCCATGGCCTGGTACAATACATTGGCTCCATCCTCGAAATTGCCTTCCGGGGTAATCCCGAAACAGGCGCAAGCAACCTGCAGATTCTCTTCGCCGACAATCTCCTGGACCTGATCGTGCGTCCAGACGTAAAAGGTTCCTTCTTTGCCATCGCTGTCGGCGTCGAGGGCGGAGTAAAAGCCGCCGCGTCCGTTGCCAAGCTCACGGATGACAAAATCGAGCGTTTGGGTGATTGTATCCTGATAGCTCTGTTTGCCGGTTAGCTGAAAGCCGTCGAGATAGGCGTCGACAAGCTGGGCCTGGTCGTAGAGCATTTTTTCAAAATGGGGGATCCGCCACTGAGCATCCGTTGAATAGCGATGAAAGCCGCCGCCAAGTTGATCACAAATTCCGCCGCGGGCCATCGCGTCAAGGGTTCTGGTGACCATTTCAACGGCTTTTTCCTGGCCGGTGCGGAAATAATACAGGTTCAGGTACCGAAGATAACCGGTAGATGGAAACTTGGGGGCGGCCCCGAAGCCGGCATGGTTCCGGTCGAAGATGTACGAAACCTGGCTGTAACACTTTTCGAGGACTCCGGCGTCGAGCTTGCCGGGCTGTTTTTGCTGTTCATTGCGGATAATACCTAACAGGTCTTCGGCGCTTTCGATCAGTTTTTGCCGTTCCTGTCGCCATGCGCGGCTTACGGAGACAAGAATCTGCTTGAAACCGGGCAGGCCGAACCGGGATTCCTTCGGGAAATAGGTCCCGCCGAAAAAGGGCTTGCCCTCGGGGGTAAGAAAAACGGACAGCGGCCAGCCGCCGCTTCCGGTCATCAGTACCACCGCTTCCATATAGATGGCGTCGACATCCGGGTTGGCCTCTCGGTCGACCTTGATCGAGATGAAATTGCGGTTCAATATGTCCGCTACGTCCTGATCCTGGAAGCTCTCCTTTGCCATTACGTGGCACCAGTGACAGGTGGAGTAGCCAATCGAGAGGAAGATCGGCAGATCCCGGGCTTTGGCCTTTTCAAAGGCTTCCTGGCCCCAGGGGTACCAGTTCACGGGGTTTGTCGCATGCTGGACGAGATAGGGGCTGGATTCTCCGATCAGCCGGTTGCCTTTTCTGTTTGTCTTGTCATGGTCCAAATAATATCTCCCGGCAAAACATACTTATCAGGTTACTACAAACCGGCCTGGATGTCAAAAAAACTGTCCTCCCCGCCCTTCCTTTCTCCACTCGGCCCGCCTTGCGTTTAATCCTTTTCAAACAAGGCGCTTACCAGAACATCGGGTTCGAGGCGGTAGTGCGAGCCTTTTCCCTCGAAAAAGCCGTGCTGTCGGATGAGGTGGATGCCGAGATCGGACCAGTGCAGTTCCCGCCCGGTCTGCTGATCCTTATAAAAGGTAACCCTTTTGGGGAAACGGCCGGGTTCGGGCCACGGGCTGACCAGCATGCCCTTGGCCTCGTCCACTTTCGCGGTTTTGCCATGGCCGAGGTCCACCCAGTTGCCCAGGGCGGGGATCGCCTTTTCGGTGATCGCCCACATCGCATCGGCGAGTTCTCCTTTGGTATGGCCAAGCTGGGCCAGGCGCGAGGTGTCCGCATCGATGATATCCTCGACACGGCGGGGATCGTCGCCCATGAAGCCGCCCGAGACGATCTTCGAGCTGCGGAGAACCTCTTCAAGTTTGATTAGAAATGGACTGCGTTTCATCTCGATTATCCAAACTTGTCATAATAAATTTTCTCGTTATCCATACCGAGCTCTTCGGTGAGTACTTTGATCGAGGCGTCGATCATACCCGGCGAGCCGCACAGGTAGCCCTCACAGGTGGAGGCATCTTCTTCGTTGCGGCCCACGGACTCGGTGACCAGGCCTTTTTCGCCGTCCCACTGTTCGTCCTCGTCGGGTTTGAAAACCACGGGGGTGAACGTGAAATTCTCCAGTTCCTGCTCGAACTGCTTCATCTCATCGAGGTAGAACAGCTCGTGGACCTTGTTGGCACCGAAGTAGTAACTGGCCCGGCGGGTATTGCCGGTATTTCGCATATCATGGAGCATGCTGACGAACGGGGCCATGCCCGAACCGCCGGCGATAAAGATCATCTTTTCGTCTGTATCGGTCAGGCGGAAGTCGCCGTAGGGGCCGGTCATCTCGACCTTGTCGCCTTCTTTGAGGTACTCGAAGCACCAGGTGGTGCAGATGCCGCCGGGAACGAGGCGGATAATCAGGTCGATAATGTTTTTCTGGGCCGGGTCCGAGGCGATGGAATAGGCACGGGAGACTTCTTCTTTGTTCTTGCCGTATTTGGGCACGCGAAGCTGGACGTACTGACCGGGGGTGTACTTGATCTCGCCCGGCTCGATCAGCTCGAAACGGAACAGCTTGATGTCGTGGGTCAGGTCGCGGATCTCGCTGACGGTCGCGGTAAACTCCTTGATGTTAAAGAGCTCTTCGGGAATCTCGATTTTCATGTCGTTTCGGACCTTGACCTGGCAGGCCAGGCGAACATCCGATTCGCGTTCGTCTTTTTCGAGGAAGGGTTCCTCGGTCGGCAGCAGCAGGCCGCC
>CAYVUI010000032.1:0-36902 GCA_964454745.1 uncultured Pirellulales bacterium
TTCCGAAGCCCGGCCGTCTTGGCGTTGTGGTACCGCTCGCCGATGTTAATGTAAATGCCCGCGATTTTGCCTTTCCCGAAATCACGAACCGAGGCGGGGATTTCACTTGGACCGATGGGCTCATCCCTGGGGAACGTCCGGGCGATCGGCTTTGTGCCCTTGCTAAGTGTAACCCGATGCCAGGGTGCCTTGAGACCGGCCAGAACACCGCCGTGCTCGATCCAGCGGGGCTGATCCAGCGTTTGTTCAATGGTGATACCGAGCGGATCCGAAAACTTTGCCGTTGGCTCTGTGCCGATGATCAGCAGGTTTCCGCCGTCCCGCACGTATGCGAGAAACTCCTGCTTGAGCGGCTGGGGAATATACTTCCATTCCGGGATTACGATCACCGGGTATTTGTCCATCTGCCCTTCGAGATGATGCAGCATCGTGATATCCACGTGATACTGATTCTCCATCAGGGCGTATAGAATGCCCTTAAACGGCGGCAAGTGCCCGCCGGGAACGAACAAATCGCCGGGCTTTCGGTACAGGGCCTCGTTTGAATACAGCATGGCGATCTGCGGCACCGACTCGGCCCGGTGGCAAACCTTCTGCCTCGCACGGCAGAATTTGCCGACCTCGCCCATTACATCCATCGCCCACAGCCGGACCGAACCGTCACGGTTTTGCGGGTAATATGCCTGGAAACCGCCGCCGCAGGCCAGCACGACCGCGGCCTCGCGTTTGAGCTGTTTGGGGGTTTTTGTGCTGCGCTGGTTCATCTCGGGCCACTTGGTCGAAAAGCCCCACGCCATCAGGTCCCAGGGCATCCCCTGGCCGCGAAGGCAGCGGGCCTCGAAGCGGCCGCTGTTGACGCTGTTCTGCATCGGGTAGTCGCCCGAGAGGTAATCCACATTGATCGTGATCGGCTCGGCCATCAGCGACGAAAACGCCCAGTTGCTCGCGATCTGGATATCCGGGTCGAATTCGTGGAGCGTATCAACGTAATGGCGGACGTACCTGCGGAACGCCTCGCGGTGGAAGTCGGAAAATTCCTGATAATAGGGATCGCCGAATTCTTTTGGTATCTCCGTAATGCCGGTCTCGGCTTTGAACGCCGCCAGGGCCGCGTCGCTGTAGTCGCGTTTTACCGCCCAGCATTCGCCGTCGATCCAGTAGCCGTCCACCCCGTATTCGCTGGAAAGTTCCTTGAGCTGGGGGATGAGCAGCTTGTCAACATACGGACCAAACACGGAGGTCTTTTGCGTATCGGGCTTGCCGTTTTCATCCACGCGGGCCCACTCGGGGTGCATGCTGACCGCCTTGGAGTCCCACACGCCGGAATAGTGCATAAACAGGGCGACGCCGTTCCGGGCGGTCACTTCGCGGAAGATGCGGAGGGTATCCTTGACGAAACCGCCGGCCTGGTTGCCGACCTGGGTCGGGTAGCTCGAACGGCCCGGGTGGCCCTTGCAGTCGATCTGGATGTAGTCGGGCTTAACCTTGTCGAGTACTTCCTGGACCATTTCCTCGGTAACGGTCTTGCCGATCTCTTTGTCACCGTCGCCGGCGTGGTAATCGAAGTGGATGCCGAGAAAGCTCTCGCTTCGCCTTAGCCGCGGCGGATACTTGTCGCGGTTGTCGTAATCGTGCTTCGCAAAAGCGATTGAAGTAAGAGCGGTCAGGGCTAACAGGAACACTTTTGTTTGTTTCATTCGTTTTCTCCCGGAGTAAAGTTATGGATTGAATTCGTTCATCAGGGACTCCCAGTCGCAGTCGGCCACAGCTTCGAGCAGGTCGGGGCCGAGGGTGCCGTTTTCTACGCTGGACTGGTCATCCCAGGTTACACAGGTCAGGATATTGGTCTGGCCGAAGCCGGAGATCACGCGGGGCGCGGTCTGTTCGGCGATTTCGTATTCGGTTTCGCGGTAGCCGTTGAGCACCACGCCGGCGACCCGAAGCCCTGCCGCACGGACACAAGCAAGGGTCATCAGCGAGTGGTTAATCGTGCCCAGGTTCGGGCGGGCCACCACCACCGCGGGAAGAGCAAACTGCTGTGCAAGGTCGAGGATCGTAAACTGTTCGTCGATGGGAACCAGGGCGCCGCCGATGCCCTCGACGATGACGATATCATGATTTGCTACGATATATCGATAGGCAGTTCGGATCGCGTCATAGTCGATGGGACGGTTTTCGTATTCCGCGCTGACGACCGGAGCAGCGGGGATGGAATAGCGAACCGGGGTAATCGTGCTCAGCGGCAGGCTGCCGTCCGCGGCGAGGCTGAGGAACTGGGCGTCTTCACTGACCAGACCCTCTCGCGTTTTGATACAGCCCGTAGCGATAGGCTTAAACACACCCACGCGATACTTGCGGGAAAGCAAATGGGCAATCGCGCCGGAAACCAGCGTCTTGCCGACCTCGGTATCGGTCGCGGTAATGAACAGGCCGCGTGCGCGGGGCAGGTCAAGGTTTAGAGGCATTGTTCAGCCTCCAGGATTTTGGGCAAATCTTCGGTCAGGGCCGCTTCGAGGATATCGAGCAACCGGGTAAGCGTGGGGATATCCATCGCCGGCGGCGGCATCAGGACGATGACATCACCCAGCGGGCGCATCATGGCCCCGCGGGGCCGCATAGCCCCACAGAGCTTGGCGCCAATGGTTTTTGTGTAATCAAAGGATTGTTTGGTCTGCTTGTCTTTCACCAGCTCGATTCCGCACATCAGGCCACAGTTGCGGACATCGCCGACGAAATCCAGGCCGGCAAATTTGGCCAGGCGGGTTTCAACAAGCTCAATCTTTTCGGGCAGGCTCTCGATGATCCGGTTCTTTTCAAACAGGTCCAGCGATGCAATCGCCGCGGCGCATCCGAGCGCGTTGCCGGTGTAGGTATGGCCGTGGTAGAAGGTTCGCTGGTCGGAGATCTCGCCGAGGAAAGCCTGAAAAATTTTCTCATTTGCCATCGTTGCCGCCAGCGGCAGGTATCCCCCGGTGATGCCCTTGGCCAGGCACATCAGGTCCGGGGTAACCCCTTCATGCTCGCAGGCGAACATCCTGCCGGTTCGCCCGAAACCAGTCGCCACTTCATCGACAATCAGCAGTGTGTCATATTTTCGCGCGAGTTTTTCTGCGCCCTTTAGGAACCCCTCCGGATGGACAACGATCCCGGCTGCGCCCTGAACGAGCGGCTCAACGATAATCGCAGCGACATTGCCGGCGTGCTGCTTGAGCAGGTTTTCCATCGCGTCGAGGCTGGCGTCTCTGCACTTTTCGGGCATGCCGTCAAACCGGTACGGGTGCGGGCTCGGGACAAAATCCGCCTCAAAGAGCAGCGGATGAAAAATCCCGTGGAACAGATCAATACCGCCGACGCTGACCGAACCGAGGGTATCGCCGTGGTACGACTGACCCATCGCGATGAAACGCTTGCGCGTTTTGCCCAGGTTCTGGTAATACTGGAAGGCCATCTTAACGGCAATCTCGACACTGGTCGCGCCGCTGTCGGAGTAAAACACCCTCTCGAGCCCGGCAGGGGCAATCTCCGCGAGCCGCTGGGCCAGCTCGACGCTTTTCGTTTGTCCAAGGCCAAGCAGCGTACTATGCGCCACGCGATCAAGCTGATCGCGAACGGCGTTGTCTATTTCCGGTACGCAGTGGCCGTGCACATTACACCACAGGCTGCTGACGCCGTCGATGTATTCCCGTCCCTTGGTATCGACAAGCGTAAACCCGCGGGCAGAATCGATGATCACAGGCTCATCCTGCATCCAGCCCTTCATCTGCGTAAAAGGATGCCACAGATGGCGAAAATCCGCGTTTATCAGTTTTTGTGTATGGTCGTTCATTGTCCTGAAGTTTTTCTCTACAGATTATCCAAAAAGTTTTGCACTGTACGGGGCATAATCTATCATAAAGCCATGAAAAAGCAAAGCAGAGAAATGAGAGTTTGAGATTTTGCTGGGGTAATGGCAAAAATTGGTTACAATACGGATATGGTAAGTTATCATTCACATGACAGGTTCGAGATCGCCCGCCAGACGATGGAAAACGAGCACCTGCGGGCCCGCGGGATCAGTGACGGGCGTGTGCTGCGTGCGATGCGGACGGTTCCGCGTGAGGTTTTTATCCCTGGAAGGTATCACAGCCAGGCGTACAGCGATTGCCCGCTGCCGATTGGGTGCGGCCAGACGATCAGCCAGCCGTATATCGTCGCGCTAATGACCCAGGCACTGGGACTGGGGCCGCAGAGCGAGGTGCTGGAAATCGGCACAGGCTGCGGGTACCAGACGGCAATTTTGGCGGCCGTCTCCGGGCAGGTCTATACGATGGAACGCCACCATGAATTGCTCGAAGGTGCGCAGAGCCACCTGGAGACACTGGGGATCGACAATGTTCAGTTCGCGGTCGGAGACGGCACGAAAGGATGGCCCGATGCAAGGGAATTTGACGGGATCATCGTCACTGCGGCGGCGCCGGATGTACCCAAACCGCTGGTCGACCAGATTGGCGAAGGGGGAACGATGGTCATTCCGGTTGGCGGCACAGCACACCAGGAGCTTGTCAAGATCGAAAAGCACGATGGGAAAATCGCCCGGCGCGTTTTGTGCGGATGCCGGTTTGTCAAACTGATCGGAGAATACGGGTTCAGCGATGAATAAGATTGTGACACTTGATACCCCGGTCCATGCGATCAGTCATGCCGGGCCGCGGCGAATCGCAGCGCTGGAAAAGCTCAATATCCAGACCGCACAGGATCTGCTCGAACACTACCCGCGGGACTGGGTCTTTACGCCGGAACCGATGGAGATCGGCTCGGTGCGTTCCGGGATGACCGCGTGTATTATCGGGATCGTCGAGCGGACGGAGTTTATCCGCTTCCGCAGGCCGCACCGTTTCATCGCGCACGTGGCGGACCCGACGGGCAAATGCCAGGTCATCTGGTTCAACGGCAAGTACATGGTCGACCGGCTCGGTGCGGGCGACTGCCTCGTCGCGTGGGGCAAGTTTGGCAAATACAAGGGCAAGCTGCAGCTTTCCAACCCCAAACACCTGATCCCTCAAAGCGAGCAGGATGCCCAGCCGGACAAACTCGGCGGCGCGGTCTACCCGGCCACGGCGGATTTGTCGTCGGGGCAGATTCGGTACATGATCCGCTCGAACCTGAAAAAACTTTGCGCCGCGGTCGAGGACCATCTGCCCGAAACGCTGCGAAAGGAAAACGACCTGCCCGACCTTGCCCAGGCGTATTACCGGATACACCTGCCCGATGACGAGGACCAGGCCCGCGAGGCAAAGCGGCGGCTAAAGTACGACGAGCTTTTCCTGATGCAGCTTGGCCTGGCCTTGCGAAGGTTTCGCCATGCACACACCGCCCCGGCCCCGGTGATGGAAAATACTGAGACGATTGATTCGCGTATTCGAAAGCGATTCCCGTTTTTGCTCACCGAGGACCAGGACAGCGCAATCGAGGAGATCGCCGCGGACATGGGCCGCTCGCGCCCGATGAACCGGCTCTTGCAGGGGGATGTCGGCTCGGGCAAGACGGTGGTGGCGTTGTATGCCGCGCTGCTGGCGGTGGCGAATCGCCAACAGGTATCAATTATGGCGCCGACGGAGATTTTGGCAACCCAGCATTACAACAACCTCTTGCGGTACCTGGCCGGCAGCAAGGTGCGCGTGGCACTGTTAACCGGCGGCATGAAAAAGAGCGAGCGGACCGAACTGCTCGAACAATGCAAAACCGGCGAGATCGACATCCTGCTGGGCACGATCGCCCTGATTGAACAGGACGTGCAATTCGCGAGCCTTGGCCTGGTAGTGATCGACGAGCAGCACAAATTCGGCGTCCATCAGCGGGCGAAACTGCGTAAGGAAACCGCCCCGCACTGCCTGGTCATGACGGCAACGCCGATCCCGCGGACGCTGGCGATGACGGCCTTCGGAGACCTGGATGTCTCGGTCATTAAGCATTCGCCGCCGGGACGCGGCAAGGTGATTACAAGGGTCGCGGGCAAGCGGCAGCTCCCCGAGGCCTATGAGTTTATCCGCAAGCGACTCGCAGCGGGCAAGCAGGCGTACTTTGTGTACCCGCGAATCGATTCCGAGGATGAGACCAGCGACATCCGCGACGCGACGGGGCAATTTGAAATCCTGCGTAAAAAGGTGTTCCCGAGATTCAACGTCGCCCTGCTGCACGGCCAGCTCAAAAACGAAGAGAAAAACGAGATCATGCACCAGTTCCGCACGGGCAAGGTGCATGTGCTTGTGTCGACGGTGGTGATCGAGGTCGGCATGGATGTACCCAACGCGACGATCATGGTGATCGAGAACGCCGACCGGTTCGGGCTCGCCCAGCTCCACCAGCTTCGCGGGCGCATCGGCCGGGGGCAGAGCCAGTCGTACTGTTTTTTGATCGCCGATACCGATACCCCGATCGCGCTCGAGCGGCTGGAAGTGATGGCCAAAACGACCGACGGATTTAAAATTGCGGAAAAAGACCTTGAAATTCGCGGGCCCGGTGAACTGTTCTCGACCCGCCAGCACGGCCTGCCGGATTTGAAAATCGCGGACATTATCCATGACGCCGACATGCTGCGAAAAGCCCGCAAGGACGCATTCGAACTGATCGAACACGACCCGAGCCTTAACCGCCGCGAACACCAGGTTTTGCGCAAAGTGCTGATCCGCAAATTCGGCGACACCATCGGCCTGGTGGATATTGCGTGAAAACTCGCCCTTTTCCGGCATGGATCGCCATTTGCCCGCCGTTATCCGGCAAGGCTTGACATCCTCGGCTGTTTACGGTACACAGTGCATTTTTGAAGAATGATTTCAACAATTTGGCCCGTTAGAGGGAGTAAGGCTTTGCGATGACGATTCATTTCAGCGATCAGGACTGGCAGCGTGTAAAAGATGTTCACGAGCAGTGGTGGGACAAGACCCTCGAGCGTCCGCTGATCCAGGTACGGCTGTTCGGCAACGATGCCGGGCGGGAAGACCCGAAGCTGGACAAGATCGCAACGACGGATTATTTTTCGTATATCGAGCCCGAGCTGTTCGATTTTGACGTGGACCCGAAGCTGCTGGCGGACCGCTGGCACTGGCAGCTTTGCTCGACACGGTACCTCGGCGACGGGTACCCGCATGTTTTCCCGAACTTTGGCCCGGGGATACTGTCGGGCTGTTTAGGCCTCGATCCGCAGAATTCCGATACCACCGTATGGTACGACCATTCGCACAAGTCGATTACGGAGCTGGATTTTAAGTTTGATCCGCAGAACAAATGGTTCCAGCGGATTATGGGCCTGATCGAAGCGGCGAACGAGCGTTTCGGCGGCGAGGCTGTCATCGCGACGACCGATCTTGGCGGCCAGTTTGATATCATGGCAACGTTTACCGGCTCGGACAAGCTGGTCCTGGAACTGTTTGACCACCCGGACGAAGTGATGCGGGCAGCAGAGCAAATCCACGAGGCCTGGTTTGACGCGTTCGGACGGATCGACAACGCCCTCGGCACGCAAAAGCACGGCTACAGCGCGTGGTGCGCGGTGCTCTCGTCAAAACCGTACTACATCTTCCAGTGCGATTTCGCGTTTATGCTCACCCCGGATTTGTTCAACCAGTTCGTCATGCCGGACCTGGCAAAATGCTTCGCGAAAATGCCGCGATCGGTCTACCACCTCGACGGCCAGCCGCAGCTCAATAACCTGCCGACACTGTTTGCCGACAAAAACCTCGACTGCATCGAATGGGTGCCCGGCCACGGCTCGCCGGATGTCTCCAACTGGCCCGATACGTACAAGCAGATCCAGGCCGCGGGAAAAAACAACCACATCTTCGACATCCAGTACGAGGGCGACCCACTGGAACTGCCGGACTTGATCCTCGAACAGACCGGCTCGCTCAAGGGCTTTGCGTTCATCATGAACCTGCCGGCCAGCCGCGAAAACGAAGCCGCCGAGATGCTCAGCAAGCACGGCGTGATCTAAAGCCGCCCGATGGCGATATTACAATCGGTACAACCCGTACAGCCTGCATCTGCCTGCGCAAATTTTCTCAATTCTGACAACGTTTGCCCCCCGGGGTATTGTTTCAAAACTTCGAAAATGCTATGATAGCCTTACGTTCACTGCCGGTAAGGCAGGGTATGAATGGGGGTGTTTCGGAGGAGTCGGAACACGTCAAAAGGTAAGGAGAGGCACTGCCTGTCTGAACTTAAATCATGGACGTTGACTATAGAGATGTTCTGCGCCCGTAGACGCAGATGTTATTGAATCTGGAATGGAGAAAGGAAAATGAGAATGAGAAACACTATCGTTATGTTCGCGCTGGCGGCGATTTTGATCAGCTCCGCGGCACTCGCAACTCCCGTGGTAAGTTCCGGCTATGACGCTGACGCCGTCGCACTTGGTTCGGTTCGCTATCGTAATTTCAGCAGTGACAACGGTGCCGAAAACTATACCGGCGTTTACCCGCTCGGTTCGTACGCAGGCAGCTACTGCCAGCTCGATTTCTATCGTGCAACAGACCTGAACACCAACAGCACCGTTTACGCCGCATGGCAGGCAAGCAACCAGATCACCATCACGTATGATGCCGGTGCGGATATGCTGACCAGCGAAATCATCGCAGGCCCGCACAAGATGGAATGCGTTTATAACAACTTCTCGGCAAACGTATCTGACGCTTCACTGCTCAATGCCATCAATTACATGCAGATCGAGGTAGTCGGCCGTGACAGCGGCACCACCGTTGACTTCAACAACGTCGTACTCGACGGCGAATCCCTTGGCGATTTCGCAGGTGACGGCTGGAAGGTTTGGAACGTTAAGAACATCGATCTCTCAGGCGGTTTTGTCATGACTGCGGATATCGACCTGACCGGCAGCTTCAGCTCCAGCGAAGAGAAGAGCAAGATCGAAGTCAAGTTTGGTAACGTAGTGCCCGAGCCGGCCAGCATGCTTCTGCTGGGTCTTGGCGGACTGGCACTTCGCCGCCGCAAGTAATCCCGGAGTGTTATCATCCGATTCATCATTCTTCTGAATCGTGATAATTACAGATCGTTTTTTGGGGGTCCGAGTTTTTGTCCGGGCCCCTTTTTTATTGCTCCTTCGTTTCGATCTCGAAGACCTCTCGCTCCGGGAAGGAATCCGCCGGGGGCAGCTTTTTGTACCACAGGAAATACAAACCCACCAGTGACACACAAAACAGGCCGAACGTCACACCGAAATCCCGCCAGGAATGGATCACAAGCTGCATCGGCCACAAAAACAGCGTCACCAGCCAGAGAAACGCAAACGGCAGCGCGGCAATATCGTAAAAATGTTCCGTTCGCATCTTTGCCAGGATGGATTCGGGCAACGAATTTTTCAGCGGGCCCCAGATGCCAAACGGGCGGACCTTGCGGTAAAAATTCTCGAGCACTGAACGCTCAGTCGGTTTGCAGATCAGCACGCCGATAATGGAAGTAATAACGCCAATCACCACCAGGTAGGTAAACATCTGCCATTCGTTCATCGGCTGCCAGCCCCACTGCTTCTCGAACCAGGGCCACAGCAGCCGCTGAAGCACCGCCAGCCCGCCGCCGGAGAGAGAGCTGATCGCAAACGCACCGCCGGAAAAACGCCACCAGTAATACATCAGCAGTCCGGGCACGAGGGCACCGGCACCCAGGCCCATCACCAGCCAGCCCCAGATATCGTTAATGCTGCGGGTAAAGTACGCCATCGTTACACCCATCACCACGATCAGGATGCAAAAGGCCCACGTCACGTAGATCAGCTCGCGGTTCTTCGCTTGGGGCCGCAGGTAGCCCTGGTAAAGGTCGCGGGTGAAAAACGCGGAAGTCATATTCAGGATCGAATCAAAAGTAGACATAAACGCCGCCAGCAGCGTAACCAAAATCAGCCCGGTCATACCCTTTGGGATCTCGAAAAGGACCACCGCCGGGAGAATGCGTTCGGGGTCTATCGTGCCCTCGAAGCCGATAAGCTGTATCTTGCGGGCCCAGTCGCTGCCGAGAATTTCCTGGAGGCGGGCGATCAGGTCCGGCGAGAACTCCTCCGGGCTGCGGGCAATCTTCGCAAGAATCTCGGCCCACTGCGATTTATCCACACCCTCGCCTATGTAGGTCCGGATCGCTTCAGCGGCCTGGGGGATCGTGGAAGGATCAGCAAAGAGCTTGTGCACCAGGAAAATGCCCAGCACGGCAAAGCCCATCATCATCGGCCAGCGGAGCATGATCGTATTGCCCGTGCAAAACGCCAAAAGCCCGGCCTCGCGGTCGTTGCGGGCACCGAAATAATTTGGAGCCGCCGCGCCCATCGTCCCGCCAAGCAGGTTGCGCAGCACGTAAAACACCGCCATGATGAACAGGAACCGGTACTGAGTGAATTCACCGCCGGTGGGCATCGAGGTCTCCCAGTGCGGCACCGAGCTTAGCCACTGGCTCGAACCGGTGATCTCTTGGGCCAGTGCGCCGATCGATTCCGCTGAATCCACACGGGTAAACGCCATCACCGAAATCACCGCCACCACGATCAGGATAATCACGGACTGGAAAATATCGGTATACACCACGCCGTAAAAACCGGACAACACGGTATAAATCGTCGCGATCACAACCAGGATCAGGGCACAGGTCATCGGAGAATACGGAAAAAACAGCGAAAAGAACAGCCCGACACCCTTGACCAGAACCGCCAGCAGCCCAACCGTGGTCAGCACAGCAACCAGGGCTGCGCTGAGCCGGGCGATCTTACCGCCCAGGCCGCTGCCGAAGCGGAAGATCATCATCTCCGCCGAGGTAATGCACTGCGTGCGCCGGTGCCACTTGCCCGCCCAGAGCAATGGAATGAGCAGAATCAGGCACGCCCCGCCGCGAAACTCGATATACAAACCCCGCGGGCCAAGCATATACAGAAACGCAACGATCACCATCGTACCCGAAACACTGAACCACGAAGCCGTAACCGAAACCCCCAGTGCCCACCACGGCAGGTTTCGCCCGCCAAGGAAATAATCCTCCAGGCTTGCCGTCGCCTTTCGCTGGAGGTAAATCCCCAGGCCGATGAGCACGACAAAATAACCCAGGACAATCCCGTAATCCAAACTATGCAGTGTATCCGACATAAAAAGCCCTTTGTATTTTAAGTCATCTCAAAACTGCTCAGGCGTTACGAAGAAACAGATAAAACAAGATTTTATCGAAATTTCCGTATTTCGCAATCTTTTTTAAAACGTGAAAACTCCCGCCTGCCTGAGATTTCTGTTGGCAAACGGACAAAATCCCGTTTTAATATCCACATGAAGATTCAATGGAAGAATTCGAGGGTTGAATATATCCTGCGTGTTCTGGACGTGGCGATCGCAGCGGTCATCATCGCCACGTTTGTGATGCTCTACGGATACAACAACCCGCTGATGCCTATCCGGATACTGCATGGAATGCAGGTTTTTTCGTTTCTCGCCCTGTTGGCAATGCTGCTGCTGCGTTTTTTCAATGCGGAGTACAAAAAACAGTTCCTGCGATCCAAATGGTTCGAGCTGCCGGCTTTGCTGATTCTGGCGATTTTTCTCACCGGTGCCTCGACGTGGATGCATCTTGAACGCCCCGGCCATGCCGTCATGATGGCCCTGGGGATTTACCTCATGTTCGAGACCGTCGCCAAGAGCTGCCAGGCGACGATCAACCTGGCCGCGACCGGTCAAAACCCTGCGATCTTCCTGATCTCTATCTTCCTGGTGCTGATCTTTGCCGGGGCGGGGATGCTCATGCTGCCCCGTTCGTATACATCGGGCTCGATGAGCTTTGTCGATGCCCTGTTTACCTCGACCTCCGCGGCCTGCGTGACCGGGCTGATCGTCAAGGACACCGGCAGTGACTTTACCCTCCTGGGCCAGACGGTCATTCTCACGTTGATCCAGTTGGGCGGGCTGGGCATTGTAATCTTCGGTGCGGTAATCGCGCTGCTGCTGGGCCGGGCATTCAGCGTGCGCGAGACCGTGGCCATGCAGGACCTGCTCAATACCCAGACGCTCGGGCAGATCGGCAAAATGATCGCCTTTATCTTTACGTTCACGATTGTGATCGAAGGCGTCGCCGCGGTGCTGATGTACCCGATGTGGAACGATGCCGGCGGCGTTTCCGCCCCGGCGCACCCGTGGTTTACCAGTGTGTTTCACGCGATCAGCGCGTTTTGCAATGCCGGCTTTTCGCTGTATTCAGACAGCCTGATCCCGTTTAGCCGGTCCTGGCAGGTCTACGGCGTCATCTGCCCGCTGATTATCATCGGCGGCCTGGGCTTTGGCGTACTCTACAACCTGCTCCAGCTTACCGCGGACCGCATCCAGCGGTTCATCCGATTCCGCCAGGATCCGTCCACCGTCTTCAAGCTCAAGAGAATCGTCACGATGAGTTTGCAGACCAAGATCGTCATGGCCACTTCCATGCTGCTGATTATCATCGGAACGATCCTATTAATGGTCTTCGAGGGTATCTTCAGCTTCCACGAACCGCAAACGCTGTTTTCCGACGCGCTGTTCCAGTCGATCACCGCGCGAACGGCAGGATTCAACACCGTGGATATCGCAGCGATGTCCGACGCCGGCAAGCTGATGCTGATCCTGCTGATGTTCATCGGCGGCTCACCGGGCTCGACCGCCGGCGGGATCAAGACCTCCACCTTTGCCGTACTGCTGCTGATTGTCGCAGCCACCTTCCGCAAGCGCACACAGGTCGAGGCGTTCCGCCGTTCGATCCGTTTGGTCGTGCTGGGCCGGGTCATTACCGTGGTCATGATGTTCCTCGGCGTGTTCCTGTTCGCCATGATGGCCCTGATGGTGACCGAACGCGAACAGGATTTTGAAACACTGGATATCATTTTTGAAACCGGCTCGGCCCTCGGTACCGTCGGCCTGACCACCGGCATTACCCCGGAGCTGACCTGGGGCGGCAAGCTGATTATCATCGCCGCGATGCTGATCGGCCGGCTGGGCCCGCTGACACTGCTCGCCTCGATGACCATCAATATCAAACCCGCCGGGTATGAATACCCCGATGAGCCGCTGGTCGTGGGATAACCGAAATCCGTTGCTTTTTGCAAAAAAGATGCTATGATAAAACCCGCGAAAGAAACCTTATCGAAACGCAATAGAATACCCTTTAGGGTAGTAAATTTCCGCGAGGGAAATCGTAATTCGTTATTTCAATGATGCGGATCAAACAAAAATTTTCAATCGGAAGCAGTAGAATATGAATCGATTTGCTGTGATCGGACTGGGACGTTTTGGAAACAAGCTCGCCATCGCCCTGGCACTGAGCGGTGCGGAAGTGATCGCCATTGACCGCGACCGGGCCGTCGTGGATAACATCATGGACCAGGTCAGCCATGCTGTCCGGCTCGACAGCACCGACGAAGACGCCCTCAGTGCCCAGGGCGTCGACAAAGTGGACGTCGCCTTTATCGGCATCGGCCAGGGCGGGCACGCCTTCGAGGCGGCAATCCTAACCGTCGTCAACCTCAAGAACCTCGGCGTCAAAAAAATCTATGCACGAGCTCAGAATCTCACCGCCGGGCAGGTCCTCGCAGCCGTCGGCGCCAACGAGGTTATCTACCCGGAAATCGAATCCGCCCAGCGATGGGCCTATAAGCTCATCGCCCCGCAAATCAGCGAAAAGATCGACTTCGCGCCCGGTTACAGCCTCGCCAGCGTACAGGCACCCCAAAGCTTCGACGAAAAAACCGTCATGGACCTCCAGCTTCGCCAGAAATACAACGTCAATCTCGTCGCGATCAAACGCAGCGACTTCGCACAGAAAACCAAAAACACACCCGCCATCATTAACGTCCCACTGCCCAGCACCGTCATCTACGCAAACGACACCCTTATGCTCGCCGGCTCCGAGGCGGACCTGGCCAAAATGCCGCAGGAATAATGACACAAAACCCGCAACAACCCGGTCACTTCTTCGTTACGGACCTGGACGCCACGCTGCTGCAAAACGATGGTACTCTATCCAAATACGCGGCAAACGCCCTGACCCAACTGCTCAATTCCGGCCTGAACTTCACCGTCGCCAGTGCCCGAAGCGTCGTCTCGATCAAAGAGGCCCTCGGTTCGCTGCCCCTTCGCCTGCCGGTTATCGAGATCAACGGCGCCTTTATCACCGATTACCCGACCTGCGAACACATCATCATCCACGACATTCCCGATGCGATTCTCCACGAACTCTACCCGATCATCCTCGAGCACGACTGCGTCTGCTTCGTCTCCACCTTCAACGGCACCGAAGACTGCCTCTACCACCCCGAGATCCTCAACGAAGGCATCCGCTTTTACTTCGACAACCGCTATTTCTGCGAAGACCAGCGACTGCGCCCGCTGGTCAGCCATCATCACGCATTCGAGGACCACGTCGTCGCACTGACGGTGATTAACACCGTGGAAAAACTAAAACCCCTGGCCCTGGCCCTGCGCAAACAGTTCGCCGATCAATTGACTACGCACCTGTTCGAGAATCCCTATTCGCCCGGCTGGTGGTGGCTGACGATTCATGACATCGACGCATGCAAATCCAAGGCGATTGCCGAGATCGCCCAGAAGCACAACCTGCCCATAGAGAACCTCACCGTTTTCGGCGACAGCAGCAACGACATCGAGATGTTCCGCATCGCCCCCAATGCCGTCGCCGTGGAAAACGCCATCGATTCGGTCAAAGAGGTCGCCACCGAGGTCATCGGCCCCAATACCGAGGATTCCGTGATCCGGTATATCCAAAATCGCGTAAATACCTGAAATGCAATTTCGCCTTGATTTCATTTGTGAAAAATTGTACAATACCAATGGGTACAGTGTAGGCTTCTATTAAGGCCTGTGTTAATCAATTTTTATCTGTTAAAGAGGATATTATGGATAGAAGATCTTTCATGAAAACTTCCGCTGCCGCGATAAGCGCAGCCACTCTCGCCGCGGGAACCACAAAAGCCGAGACAACCAACCCAAAGTTTCGCGATGTAAAAATCCCGCATAACGGCGACCAAAGGCCCAACGTGCTGTTCATTATCAGCGATCAGCACAACGCCAAGATCATGAGCCACCTCAATGACGCCAATGCGTATACCCCCAATATCGACCGGCTGGCCTCGATCGGAACCCGTTTTGACCGCTGCACGACCAACAACCCGATCTGCACGCCCAGCCGGGTATCCTACATCTCCGGCCAGTACTGCCATAACCACGGCTACTACGGCCTGAGCGGCCCGCATCCGATGGGTCTGCCGACCATTTTCGGCCACTTTAAACGCGCCGGGTACACTACCGCCGCGGTAGGAAAAATCCACTGCCCCGCCTACTGGGTCGAAAAAGACACCGACTGCTTCCACGACACCTGCGGAACCAGCATCGAGGGCCGCAGCAAGGAATACGGGGCCTACCTCGAAGAGCGCGGCCTAACCAAACTCGAAGACCACGGAGAAATGCAGGAATTCGGCAAGAAAGGACGCCAAACCTGTGACGCGCGTGCTTCAAAAGTAAGCTACCGGGACGGCCAGGAAGGCTGGGCAGTCCACAAGGCCATCGAGTTCATGAAGGACGCTGCCGCGAAAAACAAACCCTTCTTTACGCATGTTTCGCTGCCCAAACCCCACCAGTGCTATACCCCGGCGCAGGAATTCTGGGACTACTTCAACCCGGACAAGCTCAAGCTGCCGCCCAATACCAACTACGACATGCGGGCTGCCAAAAAAGCCCCGCACCTGGTCCACATGGCCGATAACTGGCGGACCGGGCACTGGACACTGTTCGAACCCAAAACCTTCGAGGCCGGCCGGCTGCGGAAGCTCCGCGGCTACCTCGGCAACGTCATGCACGTGGACCACTCTGTCGGCGAACTGATGGGCTTTTTGCAAAGCAGCGGCCTCGACAAAAACACGATTGTCGTCTACTGCGCGGACCACGGTGATTACGCCGCCGAACACGATATCATGGAAAAGGCGCCGGGCATCTGCTCGGACGCGATCACCCGAGTGCCGTTTATCTGGTCCTGGCCCGGGCATATCAAGAAGAACCACACGGTTAAGGATGTCGTCGAGACCGTGGACCTGGCCCCGACGCTTTGCGCCCTGGCCGGGATCGAGGAACTCCAGACCGCGGACGGCAAGGACATCTCGAGCTACCTCAAGGGCGAGGACAACCTCGACAGCGAGCGGCTGGGCCTGACCGAATTCGCCTGGAGCAAGAGCATCCGCAAGGGCCCGTGGCGGTTCGTGTTCTACCCGACGGCCATGTTCAAGAAAGAGTACCCCAACGGATTCGGCGAGCTGTACAACGTCGACCAGGATCCGTGGGAAATGAACAACCTCTACTTCGATAAAAAATACGCCGACCTGGTCAACCAGATGAACAAGGAATGCCTCGAAATGCTGATCACGACCTCAAGACCGGCGATTATCCACGGCTCGGTTGTCAAAGAGCCCGCCGACGGCCCGCAGGTGGCGAAACATTACTACCACAAGGTCAACTGGGACAACAAGATTCACCACGACCGCGTCGCGGCGGCGGCACACTCCGCATACCGCAATTACAACTAAACCGAGGCCGCAATACAAGCGCATAAAAAAGGCGGGCCCAAAACCCGCCTTTTCTTTTTTAACATATCACCCGTATCAATCCTCGTAAACCAAACTGCATCCCGGCTTCCAGTATTCGCCCTCAAATTCATACGCGCCCAAATCCGGGGCCTTGCCTGCGAATTTCTCCGAGATCCCCGGGATCACCTTGCCCTTGTCGATGCACGGTGAACCGCTGCGCAGGCGGAAGTCGCCCTTGTCCGGGTAGAAAAATTCGATCTGCACCAGGTCCTCGTAAATCGCGTTGTTCTCCATCTTCGCCCCTTCGAGCATCCGCCAGGGCTTGTGGAAGATATTGTTCATGATCACGGTGCCGGTCATATCCTGCGTTTCGCCCCACCAGTTAATCGAGTCGCCGTTGTTAAAGGTCGTGTTATGGTAGACCCGCTCGTTGACCGCGTCGGTATTGAGGCGGATGCCGCTGTTTTTATTATTCCAGCAGACGTTATGATGGATGATATGATTGGGCGAATTGTTGTCGATGTAAATCCCCACGCCCGTTTTGGCCCGGTTGTCGTGCACCCAGTTGTAGGCGATTACGGTATCCTTGCCGTCGGTGCCCCAGGTGTACGTTGCGCCCAGGTCGTGCATCAGCAGGCCGGGGTTGTACATATCGTTATACGTGATCCGGCTCGAATCGGTCCGCCGGTGCAGCAGGACGCTTCGCCCGCTGTTGTACATCGTGTTGCGTGTCACTTCGAGGCTGCTGCCCTCCATGTAAATGTTGCCGCAATCGCCCGCGGAGTAATTCACGTTGCGGATCAGGCAGTTTTCCACGCGGTTGTGTGTGCCCCTTAGCGATACGCCGTTGCCCGCGCTCCAGTCGATAATGCAGTCCTGCACGGCATTGCCGCTGCCCGAAACCGCGATCCCGCTGTCCCAGACATGCGTCATCCAGCCTTCGGTATGCAGATAGTGGTACAGGTACTTCAGCCGGCAGCCGCGAACCTCACAGCCGGTCGCCTCCCGCATATCCACCGTGCAGCCGAAAAAGTCCAGCCCCCGGACCTGCACATGCTTTTTGCCCGTCAGGTCAAAGCCGTTGACCCGCCGCTTGATCTCGATTTTATGGTCGCCGGGATTCACACCGCCGGGCGCGATGAAATACACGTACCCCGCATTTTCGTCGAGGTACCACTCGCCCTCGGCATCCAGCGCGGCCATGGACCGCGTAATGTAATACATCGTATGGTCATTGACGATATACGCCCAGGTGACATCCTTCATGTACTCTTTAAAGTCCAGCCGGCCCTTCGTATGTTCTGTAATCTCCAGCGTCCACGAAACCCAGATCGCACCGGGCAGGATGTGCACAATCGCGCCGGTCCACGTACCCGGTTCGTGCGCCAGGTCGCCGTCTTCGAGGTGCGTGCCGCTGCCTCCGTCGGCGGTGGCAAATGTCGGCTTGAGGGGGTTGTATCCCGAATTGGGCCAGCGGGCCTCGATCATCATCTTTCCGTCGAAAAACAACTGCTCGAATTTCCCGTCTACCTTCGCCCGGTAGACCTGCCCTTTCGTTTGGCCTGCGGGAACTTTGCCGGTAAACTTCTCCCAGCCGTCAAGGGCCTCTGTGCCCATCACCGTCGCGCGCGGGTTCATTTGGGTATAATCCTTCGCATCCTCGCCGACGAACACAATCGGCTGTTCCTTCGTGCCCGAGTTTTTTACAACCACCTCTTCGCGGTACGCGCCGGGCAGGATACGGCATACATCCCCGGCAACCGCGACATCCGCGCACTTCTGGATCGTGCGAAACGGCGCTGCTTTGCTGCCCCCGTTAGAATCATCGCCCTTCGGGCTTACATAATACTCCCTGGCCGCCGCCAAACCGCAGAAAGCCAAAACCGCACATACCGTGAAAACAACCGTACCCTTTTTCATCAGAAAGCCCCTTACATTGTCAATGTTGTTTATTTCGTTCATACCCAGCCGTTCCAGTGTACCTTGCCCTGATCGAGATTCTCCATCGGTACGCCCGGCCTGTGCTCATCAGGATAACCGATTCCAATAACCGAGAGAACCTCGTACGGATCCGGAACCTCCAGCAGCTTGCGGACATACTGACAGGACGAAACATTCCCGTCATGTTCACGATTTCGCACCTGGACCCAGCACGAGCCCAGCCCCAGTGACTGCGCAGTCATCTGCAGCAGGATTGATGCGACCGAGCCGTCCTCGATCCAGACATCCGATTTCTTGGTATCGCCGCAGACCACCACTGCCAGCTTCGCTGACGACAAAAATCCCGCACCATGCGGCTTGCACCGGCTGAGACCATCGAGCAGCGCCTTGTCATCCACAAACACAAACCCCCATGGATTCAGGTTCCGCGAGGTCGGGCTTCGCAGCACCGCCTCGACCAGGGCCTCCACTTTCTCGGTTTCAATCGGCTGATCGGTAAACGCTCGAACGCTTCTTCGCTCACGCAGTAATTCAATCATGTTAACCTCTAAAAAAAATTTACCACTGTATTTCGCCCGCAATCGCCTCGGCCCGGCCGGCATGGGTCCACCGAAGCGTCGATGTCGCCGCGTGCCAATCGTAATCCGTCACGGCGGCCCCGTCAAACGTAAAGCTCTTGGGCTTGCCTGGCAGCACAATCCGTGAAACCACATTTACACCCTTTGCAGAGCGAACTTCAAAAGAAACCCTGCTGCCATCAACCTGCCACTTCTCGAACCGCCCCGCCGCGGCGACCGGCTCGGGCGTGTCCCTGCGTATCCGGTCCAGGTCCATCAGCCATGCGCGCTGGCCGGGCTTGACTTCCACCTTCGGCTGGACCTCCAGCGTCGGATCAAACAGGTCAAGAAACTGTCCTTCAAATACAACCGGCTTTGTACTGACCGATTCATCCATACACGCCGCGATGATATACGGTCCGCGGCGAACCTGCAGAAAGTTTTGCTCGTGCCATGCGCCGCCGGCCGCTTCAAACGCCTGCCGGACTACATCGCGATACTGCCCGGCCGCTTTGGCCGTTCGCGAATAATACGCCGGGTGCCTGCGCTGGACCCAGACCTTGCCCTTGCCGGAGGCATACACACCCCCATCGGCTTTCGCATCCAGGCCGAGCGTCTCAAGCAAGTGCCCCGCGGGGCTGGCATAATTATGCACACCCGTATTCCACCACTCACGCACTTTATGAAACGGATCGGTATCGGCGCCGACATACACCAGCGACCCGCCCCGACCGACCCACTCGGCAATCGCATGATGCACCCCCGGACCGGCGGGCTTGATAAACTCGTAACTTAACACCAGCACCTTGTATTCATCGAGGTACCCGGCAAAACGAGATACATTATCCAACTGCACCGGACGGGCCGGAACGCCAACCTTCACCAGCGGCAACGCCAGGCCGTAAAAACTGCTCCAGTCTTCCACTTCCTGGCGGGTCAGGTTTTTATCGTCATCCTTGCTGTTTTTGTCCGCAAGGCGATACACCGGCTCGGCCCGCTGGAACATCCCGGAATCCGCGACGAAAACACCGACGCCATCGGCCCGGTTGGACCACTCGACATCCGCCTGCTCCATATCCCGAAGCTGGTTAAACACCACGCCAAGCGTTGTCAGGTAATCGGCCGGGATCGGCTTGGCATCCTTTGAACCCCGCGGATACGACCGCGTCAGCACCCGCTCGATCCACGGGCAAATTTCATAACGCCAAACCTTCGGATGCAGCAAAGACGCCGCCACTGTCTCCTTGTACTGAAACCGGTAATCCTCCCAGTCATACCGCGGATTATCCTCGATCGGATCATGCAGAAACCACATCCGCCGGCCGGTTTTGCGAATCAGCTCCTGCATCACGCCGTACTCCAGGAATGCCGTCTCGAACGTCCGCTCCTTTCGCACACCCTCGTATACATTCGGCGTGCGCGAGGTCCCCGTCCAGATCTGCGCGATAAACCCGTCAATCACCGGCAAGTCCACCAGCGACGATTGCGGCGAGACAATTTTCCACTGCGTATAATTGATCAAACTGTGCGTGGGCACATAAAACCGCACCTCGCGGCCGTGCTTTGCCTTCGCGTATTCCCGGACCGCCTCGGCCACCCGGCGGATCGCCCGCGTATACAGATACGACTTGAGCTTGCTGGCCTTGTACTGCGAATCTACATTCGTATCCGGGCGGACATACGGCTCGCGGTAGTACAGCTCCCACTCCCGCTGAAACGCCTTGCTGAAACCCGCATGGGCCCAGAACTCCGGTTCTTCGAGATGAATCGCGACAATCCCCCTGTCCACCGCCTTTTTGAGCCCTTCAATAACGTAATCGCTGAATGCAACGCTCGGTACAAGATACGGCATCCGGTGACCATGGAGCACCCTTTCCCCGCCGGCCTCCACCTGTGAAAGCGACATGATCCCATTGCCCTGCCCGTCTTTGAAATCATCGAAACCACCCCAGGCAATCCCCGTCATCATGTGCGGCACATAACCATTTTCGATCCAGGCGTCCGCATACCCGCGCAGCACGTTACTGATCCCGTACACCATCGCAAAATCATTGCGCACATCCAGCCGCGGCTCATAAGGATCGTTTTCCTGGAACCCGGTCAGCTCCCGCTCACGCGGTGTAACCAGTCGATACTCTTTTGCCGTATCCCCATAACTCATCCCCATAACCGCTCCCAGCACGATCAAAACAAACTTCATCTGCATACCCCAAAACAAAACCAACACTTACATTGCTGCACCCGAAACAATTATAACTTGCGCCACGTTCGCAGCGCCTCTACAAATTTCTGCATATCCTCCGGCATTGGTGCCTCGAATTTCATCCGCTCTCCCGTTACCGGATGGTCGATCTCAAGTGTCCAGGCATGCAGGGCCACGCGATCCATAATCGCATCCTCGGTCGCCGGTTCGCGGTCTTCGAGCTGCCACGGATACACCGGCTTACCGCCGTACATGTCATCGGCCACAATTGGATGGCCCAGGTGCGTCAAGTGCACCCGGATCTGGTGTGTCCGCCCGGTCCGCAAATCCAGCCGCACGACCGAATAGCCACGAAAGGCCTCCATCACCCGGTAGATCGTCACCGCGTGCTTGCCGTCCTGGCGAACCGCGTACTTTTCCCGCACGCGCGGATGCACGCCCAGCGGCGCATCGATGCAGTCCTGGTCCAGCTCCGGCACGCCGTGGACCACCGCCATGTAATACTTCTTCACCGTGCGGTTCTGGAACTGCCGCGAAAGCTTCCAGTGCGCCGAATCGTTCTTGGCGACCACCATCGCCCCTGTCGTGTTGCGGTCCAGCCGATGCACGATCCCCGGACGCAAATCTCCCCCGCTGGACGATAAATTCTGGAAATGATACACCAGCCCGTTGACCAGCGTACTGTGCTTGTACCCGCGGGCCGGGTGCACGATCATATCCGCCTGCTTGTTGAGCACGATCATATCGTCATCTTCATACAGCACATCAATCGGGATATCCTGCGGGATCAGCTCGCGCACTTCCTTAGGCGGCAAAATCAGGTCAATCATATCCCCCGCCTCCAGCTTGTGGCTGGGCTTGGCCGGCCGGCTGTTGACATTGACCCCCTGTTCCTTAATCAGCTTTTGCAGCTTCGTGCGGCTAAACTGGTTAAACCGACCCTGCAAATACTTATCCAGCCGGCGATACCGCAGATTGGTCCCCACCCTGAACCGAAGCTCCTGACCGGCTAATTCCTCGCCTTCACTTTCGCCGGATTCGGTTCCATCCACATCCTCAACAAGCTCTTCATTCGCCAGCGGCTCTTTCGGTCCCGCAATCGCTTCTTTGTGCCGATCAACTGACATCACAAAACCGCCCGCTTACGGGCTCTCTTGCTCCGTCGGTGCAGCGGCCTCGCTGTCGAGGTTCAAATCCAGCTTCGCGCCCATCCCCTCCTCGGCTCCCCCGCCAAGGTCCGGGCTTTCGGGCAAACCTTCCGGCAGCGTGATCTCCGCCTCAGAACCAGTGGACATCGGCATCGGTGCCGGCTGCGGCTCAACAAAAACAAGCTCACGATCCAGATCCTTGAGGATCATCAGCCGCATATCCGCCTGTTCGGCGTAAAATGTATCCGCAAATGCTTCCGACTCGGCCACCTCGGTGTATAACTGCTTAGCCTTTTCAAAATCGCCAATTTCCTCTGCGCACAAACCCAGCCCGAACTTCGCACCGGCCTGCAAAATCGCACTTTCCGCCTGTGAAGCGGCATTTTCATAAGCCGCGCGTGCCTTTTCCGCACGGTCGACTACGGTCTCCTTGTCCACCATCTCGCCCTTATAATACAGGCTCGAACGGTACGCATCGCCCTGCTTGATGTAGAGCAGTGCTTTCGCGTCACCACTGTCTGCCTCCGCGGCAGCGGTGCCGATCTGCTCAGCGATCTGGGTCAAATCCTGGCCCTGCATCGACTCCTCGGGTGAAAAGACCGCCTCAAAGGCTGCCATCTTTTCCGCCTGGTAGTTCTGGACTGTATTGGTCCGCTGGGCCCGGGCCTCCACGGCCATCCGCTCGGGGATCGCCCGGATATGGCCCCGGAACAAAAACAGAACCAGGGCAAGGATAATCAAAATCACACCCACAATCTGCCAGACATGTTTCCTGAGCAGCTCAGGTAAATGCTTAAACAACTCTTCCAGTTCGTTCTGCTTGAGTTCATGCCGATGTTTGGCGTCCATAAATTCAATACTCCATAAGTCTAAAATATCCGCAGCCCCGCGCCGTCATGGCGACACAGCCGCTTAATTCCAATTTGTCGCTTTCGTCCTGAACGCGGTATTATAGTTTATTTGCTTTTATCTTGCAATAATTCTTTCGCAGAGCTATTTTATACTCTGCCGGGCACAAAACAGCCCTCGGCGGGAATGTAAACCATTGCCAGTAAAGCAAATACCGTCCCGAGGGAGAAATTTTGCCGCCGGGTTCAATATAAAATGAACAGAAAACGTCGAAAACCTCGTAGTTACTCAAAAAAGAGGTCCTTATGCAGTTACAACATCGTATACAATCCCCGGTCATCTTCGCCGCGGCCCTCCTTGTCTCACTGCTCAGCCCCGCGATGGCCCTTGACACCGAAAAATACATCCCCTTCGACGAAATTCGCCCCGGAATGGATGCCTACTGCCTGACCGTCTACGATGGCACCAAAATCGAGAAATTCGACCTCGAAGTCCTCGATGTCATGTACAGATTCCGCCCCGGGCAAAACCGCATCGTCGTCAAAGGCCTCGATCCACGATTCATCCACTCCGGCCCGGTTCAGGGCTGCTCCGGATCGCCGGTTTTCATTGACGGCCGCATGGCAGGCGCCCTATCCTCCGGCTGGGGATTCTCAAAAGACCCCCTTTATATGGCAACACCGATCGAGGAAATGCTCTCGATCCTCGACGCAACCGAGCAATCCGCCCGATCCGGCATGACCAACCAGCCGCGACTGGCCCTGGACTTCTCCAAACCCCTCAATTTCTCTAACTTAAAGCGACAATACCGGGAACTGATTCACACCCCGTCCGCTGCTCGGGGCCAATCGCTTTGCCCGCTGGTCACTTCCCTGCCGCCGGCAGCGATAGAGCAGCTAAGGGCATCGTTTCAGGGTCTCGGTTTTGAAATTCTCCAGAATGCCTCCACCGGCTCTGCAAAAATCCAGCCGGATCTTGCGCAGATCAAGCCCGGCGGCGTCCTTGCCGTCCCACTGATGGACGGCGATATCTCCATGGCCGCAACCGGGACCATTACCGATGTCATCCCCGCCCCCGATGGTGACCGAATCCTCGCCTTCGGGCATGGATTCAACTCCGAAGGCCCGGTAGATATGCCCATCGCACTGGGTACCGTGCATACCATCGTCGCGAGCAACGCGATCTCCTTTAAACTCTCATCCTCAACGACGCCCATCGGTACCCTGACCCACGACCAGGATAGCGGCGTGGTCGGCGTAGTCGGCAAAACACCCAAAACCATCGACTTCAACCTGTCCATCGACAGCTTTGCCGATGCGAAGATCCGTGATTATAACTGCAAAATGGCCGTTCACAGGCGATACACGCCTTTGCTGCTGCGTTCAGCGATCATGGCCGCGACCATGCGAACCGCTGAACCGCCGTACGAGCATACTTTCAAGTACAGCGTTGATTTTGAATTCGAGAAGTATCCCCCGCTGCATTTTGAGAACGTCTCCTCGCAGCTTGGCTTTGCCCAGATTCTCGAAGAGACCGGCCTGGTCATGATGCTGCTGCTGAACAATCCCTACGAAATCGTGGATGTCAAAAAAATCTCCGTCGATATCAAGCTCATCCCCGAGACGACCGCCGTCGAGATCAACCGCATCTCGATTTCCAGCACGACCGCCAAGCCCGGCGACCGCGTCACCGTCGATGCCCTGCTCGACACCTTCCGGGGTGAAAAAATCAACCGTACCTTCGATATTACCATCCCCGATGACACCCAGCCGGGCACGTATATGCTTACGTTCGGCGGCTTTTTCACCTACGAAAACATCTTCCAGCAGAATAAACGCCACCTGATCGCCCCGTACGATGTCCCTTCGCTGCTCAAAAGCCTCGAGCTGTTCAGCGGCATCAAGCGGGACAAGGTATACCTGGTCATGAACCGGACCACCGGCGGCGTGGCCCTGCGAAACCGCGAACTGCCCAGCCTGCCTGCGACCAAAACACTGCTGCTAAGTGACCCGAAACACACAGACATCGCCCAGCCCTACAAAGACTGGACCGAAAAAGTCTTCCCCGTCGATTTCATCCTCATGGATGAATATCAATTCCAGATTAAAGTCGAAAATTCACAAAAATGAGGGAACCTATGAACTTCGATACGATCCACAACCCTGTCAAAATGATCCTGATCACCCTGGCGGTCCTGTCGACCGCACTCTTTGCCGTCTCTACGCGGATCACCACGCACCAGACCGCCGAACAGTTCTTAAAAGGCGAAACCGAGAATGTCATCGTCGACTCCGAGGGCCTCTTCCATCTCGCGCGAAAGAACGAAGTGACCGACCTCGAGTCGTACACCAACATCTGGGTCATCAATACCGTCATCGCCGGCCCGGACGATTCCTTCTATCTCGGCACCAGCCCTAACGGGATCATCCTGCAATACAAAGATGAAAAACTCACCCCCGTATATCCTCAGGATGCCAAACTTGAAACCGAAGACAACCATACAACCGAAACACAGGCCGTCCCGACCAACGAGCATGTCTTCGCGATGTCGCTGCAAAAAGACGGTTCGCTGCTGGCGGCGGTCAGCGGCTCCAACCCCCGCCTGATCGAAATCAAAAACGGCAAGACAAAGGTCACACGCACCTTCGAGGATATTACGTATGTCTTCGCGATGACCACCGCGCCGGACGGTTCGCTGCTGCTGGCCGCCGGTCCCGAAGGTCGCATCCTGAAGATGACCGATCCCGCCTCGCACCCCAAAACCGTCTTTGCTTCCGAAGACAACAACTTTTTGTCTCTCGCGATGGGCGATGAATTCCTCTATGCCGGAACCGATCAGCGAGGCCTGGTCTACAAGATCAACCTCGACACCGGCCAGGCAATGGTCCTCTTCGATGCGCCCCAGGAAGAGATCACCGCACTGGTCCTGGCCCAAAACGGGGCGCTCTATGCCGCCGCCACTTCCGCGGCCACGGCGAAAAACCTCGAAGAGCCCAAGAGCATCTCCATGGCGAAGATGCCCGGCATGACACCCACGCCCATGACCACCGAACTGGATAAAAATGGAGCCGAACCCGGAGAAACCAAGGCGGAAGAAGCCGTCAAGATGAACCAGATGCCAGGCGGTCCCGGCGGCTCAACCCCTCCGGGGATGCCCAAGCGGCCCAGCGGTCCCGACCGCGGCATCGCCCCCGACTCGGACAGCCATATCTACCGCATCGATCCGACCGGATATGTCACCGACGTCTTCAAGGAATCCGCCGTTTTCTTCGCGATGAGCGTAGAGGACGAACGGCTCCTGCTCGCGACCGGAAACAGTGGCCGGCTCTTCTCCATCGACCCGGCCACCCAGCAGCAACGGCTCGCCCACGAAGACCCCAAGGCGGCCCAGCTTACCGCACTGGCCGTCACCTCTGACCGGACCGCAGTCGCGGCCTCAAACCCGCCGCGGCTGATCGTTCTCGAACGCAGCTTCGCATCAGAGGGCACGTACATCTCCGAAATGATCGACGCCTCCCAGCCGGCACGATGGGGCACGTTTAAAATCCGCGCCGACCAGCCGACCTCGACCCAGGTCACCGTTTCCACGCGAAGCGGCAATATCGAAGACCCCAACGACTCGGCCTTCTCGCCGTGGACCGACGCGACACCGATCACCGACTCGATCGAAATGCTCTGCCCGGTCGGACGTTTTTGCCAGTACAAGGTCACACTCAAGACCGAGAACCCCGACCGGTCGCCGCAGATCAAGCAGATCGATGTTTCTTCGCTGGTCCCGAACCTGCCGCCGAAGGTAACCTCGCTCGCGGCGAGCCTCATGGGTGACAACCCGCAGAAAAAGGGCGTGTACAATGTCCAGTTCGAGGCCCAGGACGGCAACAGCGACACCCTCAACTACACCCTCGAGATCCGCCGGATCAATACTTTGCCCTGGATTCTGCTAAAGGACGACCTCGCAGAGGCAAATTATGAATGGGACTCGAAAACCGTGCCCGACGGCAGGTATCAGCTTCGCGCTACGGCCGATGATAAAAAGAGCAACTCGCAGACGACCTGGCTGACCGGCTCGCGGATCAGTGAGCCGATCACGGTAGACAACACCCCGCCGCAGATCCTCAAGCACTCGATCACGATGGAGGGGCAAAAGGCCATCGTCTCGCTGCACGTCAGCGATCAGCTTACCCCGATCACCGCGCTGGAATTTACCGTCAACAGTTCCACCGAGTGGATCGCCACGCTGCCCGAGGATATGCTTTTTGATACCAAAAGCGAGATGATCACCTTCATCACCAACGAGCTCGACCCCGGGGCACACATCATCACCATCCGCGTAACCGATTCCAGCGGCAACACCCGGTACGAATCCTGGCAGGTCACCGTAGAAAAATGAGGACCGTAAAGCCAAGCGAAATCATAGACGCCCTTTGCAACCTGTGTGGGCAGATTACGCACAAGCTGCCGGACGATGTCCTCGCGGCCCTGAAAAATGCGCAAAAGGCGGAAACCAACCCCCGCGCGCAGAACATCCTCGCACAGCTCATCGAAAACGCCGCCCTCGCAGACGAAAAATCCATCCCCCTGTGCCAGGATACCGGGCTGGCCATCGTCTTTGCCGAGATCGGCCAGGATATTGCCATTGAGAAAGACCCGGACAATCCCGATCAGACCGTAAGCGATATCATAAATCAAGGCATCGCGCAGGGATACGAAAAAGGATTCCTTCGCAAAAGCGTTGTTGAAGAGCCGCTAAAGGACCGAAAAAACACCCAGACCAACACGCCCGCGGTTATCCACCAGCGGATCGTGCCCGGCGACAAACTTACCCTGCACCTGATGGCCAAGGGCGGCGGCTGCGAGAATAAGAGCCGGTTCAAAATGTTCAACCCTACCGAAACGATGGAGAATGTATGCGAATGGATCGTTCAGGTCGTTAAAGACGCCGGGGCCAATGCCTGCCCGCCGTTCGTGGTCGGCGTCGGCATCGGCGGCAGCTTTGAGCAGTCCGCGATTCTCAGTAAACAGTCGCTTTTGAACAATATCTCCGAGAAGCACCCGGATGCGTTCTACGCACAGATGGAATCGTTCCTTTTGTCACAAATTAATCGCACCGGCCTCGGGCCCCAGGGCCTCGGCGGCGACACAACCGCACTGGCGGTGCATATCAAAACCGCGCCGTGTCACATCGCCTCGCTGCCGGTTTCCGTGAATATCGAATGCCACTCCCACCGCCACGCAACCATTATCCTGTAACCCGTTTTGCCGTAGCGAATGTCTTTTAATTCCTTCATGGTGAGTATTTTTTTACCATAAAGCTCATGAAGAACAGGAAGAGAAGTTCCCTGCAGGCATCAGACCCCTTTCATTCCCGTTCCCTTTTATCATGGCCCAAATTGTAATCGAAACAAAGAGAGATGAAAAGGAAATTTATAGATACAATTTTCGCAGGGTGGTCTGCCTGTCGCACCGCAGCTTCAGCGAGGGGGGGCACCTACCATTAATCTGAAATTCCTATCCTCAGCCACACGGATGTATTTTTGAGGAAGACATGTATATTACGTATTTGAATCCAAATCCGCAAGTATTTCATAAACAGTCTTGCGTTTTTCCTTATCGGTCATGCCGTCCCATTTTCCATGCGTAACATCAGGGACTTCGTCTTCCTTGATGAATTTTGGAGGATCGAATGGACCGTAATCAATAAAAGTGTTGCTACATAATGGGCAAATTAAAAAGCCGGTCATGTCATATTGGCTACCATCGGGAGCTTTGTCACAAATCCTACCAAAGACATGACTAAATTTTCGAGCAATTTCAATAGGATCAAGATTTGATTTTATATAGTATTCTTCAACAATATCTCCAACTTCATCAAAAACTGTATCATTCAACCATGATACTTTTGCTGGAATTAATTCTTTTCTGCTTCTTAGTATTCGCATACCATCAGCGTCATCAGCAATAAATTCAAATGATGCTTTACATTTTAAACATTTTGCCCAAAATACTGGTATCAACATATTATCTCCAGAAAGGAACAACCATCTGAGGGCTTAATATATCACCGTAATTATAAAAAATAGTCACGTAGATAAAATCAATTATAATCTTCAAGAACTTCAATTCCTTCCTGGTAAAAGAAATTCAACATGAAAAGGATAAATCTCACTCCCGAATCGGCCCGACCTCCTGGCTGCACAAATTCGCCATCGAAACAAATCCCTCGACCTCTACTTCCTCAGCCCGGCAGTGCGGATCCACGAAAGACTCCTCAAAAATCCGCCCCCAGTCGTGAATCTTCGCCAGCGGCCCCTCCGTAAACTTCGTACACGCCTTTAGCATCTTGCGCCGGTGCCCGATGAACAGCCCCACCACCTCGCGAAGCATCAAAATATCCTTCACCTGCCCGGCCCTTTTCTCGTCCCGCTCATACGCCACCATCGCGGAATCCACCGCCGGCCGCGGCCAGAACACACCCGGCCCGAGCTTGTGGAACACATGCACGTGCCCCGTCGCCGCCATCAGGATGCTCATCGTACCGTAATCCCTGCCGCCCGGCCCCGCCTCCATACGCAGGCCGACCTCTTTTTGCACCGTAACATACATCGCCGCCGCACGAATCGGCCCGGTAATCAGGTTCACCATCACCGGCGTGGACACATTATACGGCAGATTCGCCACCAGAAGCACCCGGCCGCCAAGCTGCTCTTTCGCCGCCGCAATCGCCGCGGTCCATTCATGGTTAAGCACAGACTTGCTCTCAAGCGCATCGCCCTGGATGATCGTAACGTTGCGCTTGTCCTTGAGCTGATTCTGCGCGATCTTCGCAAGCGTAGTATCGAATTCGACTGAAATGACACGGTCCGCAACCTCCGCGAGGCCCTCGGTCAAAGACCCCGTCCCGGGCCCGACCTCCACAACCACATCCCCCGGGCGGATTTTCGCCTTGTCGATCAGCAGGCGGATCAGGTTCAGGTCGATTAAAAAGTGCTGGCCCAGCCGCTTATTCGGCGACACCCCCGCACTGCCCAGCAACCGCTCAATCGTCTGCTTGGTCTGCATCTTTTCTGCCCACCTGTCCGGTTACCATCCTCCGCCTTGCGGCCATCTCCACCGCAACGCGAATCGCCGACTTCATGCTCGACGGGTTGGCCACGCCCTTGCCCGCGATGTCAAACGCGGTGCCGTGCGCCGGCGAAGTGCGAATAATCGGAATCCCAATCGTGACATTGACCGCCTCATTAAACGCCAGCAGCTTGATCGGGATCAGCCCCTGGTCGTGATACATCGCCACCACGCCGTCAAATTCGCCCTGCATCGCCCGCACGAACATTGTATCAGCCGGGTACGGCCCGCTGCAGTTGATCCCCACCTCCTGGGCCATCAAAATCGCCGGGGCGATAATCCGTATCTCCTCGTCGCCGAACTGGCCGGACTCCCCGGCGTGGGGATTTAGCCCCGCAACGCCGATTTTGGGCTTGGCAATCCCGAAAAATTCCTTCAACGCCTCATTGAGCAGGTCAATCGGCTCAAAAACACAGCCGATCGTAAACTTATTGCGTATATCGAATAATCCCTCATGGATCGTCGCCAGGGCCATTTTCAGCTCGCCCGCTACGAACATCATAATCTTCCGCGGGCTCTTGGTCCGGTCCGCCAGCAGCTCGGTATGCCCCGGCCACGGCGCCCCGGCCATCTGCCAGCTCTTCTTGCTGATCGGCGCCGTCACCACCGCATCCAAAACCCCCCGCTGGGCGTCATCAATCGCATCCACACAAAACCGTACCGACGCCTCACCGGCCGCCTTTTGCGGACTGTGCAGGTGCGCCGGGCACGAAAATTCATCGTAATCGGCCACCAGCACATGCCGAGGGAAGTCCCGGCTGACCTTCTCATGCTGAACACGCATCCAGAACGGGTCCATCTCGACCATATCCGCCGCGTACTCGAGGTGCTCATCAATTCCGTACACGATAAAACGACCGAGTTTACGTATTAGCGGATCGCTTAATGCCTTAATCACGATCTCCGGACCGATCCCCCCGGGGTCGCCCATCGAGATCCCGATTACGGGCTTATCGCCATTAACATATTGAGGGTGTTTATCTGCCATATACCTGTGTCATCGGCTGTTTGGTTATTCTCATTTTTGAAAACCGGCTTTTTCTGTCTTTTTTCTATTGTAAACGGGATCGGCCGGTGTGAAAGCAGAAAAAACGCTTTTTTCGGTTAAAAACCGCACTCTCTTAGCTTTTCAAGCGTCAATCCCCCATTGGTTGAAAGCTTTTTGAGCTGTTTCTGGATCACTTTGCAGACAATGTCTGTCTCGATATTTACGGTCATCTGCTCTCGCAGTTCATTCCAGGTCGTTTTTTTCAGCGTCTCCGGGATCAGGGCGATGGTAAAGGTATTGCCCTGCATCCGCGCGATCGTCAGGCTGATGCCGTCCATCGCGACCGATCCTTTCTCGACCATCTGGTCCAGTATCTCGGGCTCCGCAGTGAAGGTGTACTCGGCAAACTGTCCCTTCCGGGTAATCCGGGTAAGCTTGCCCGTGCCGTCCACGTGCCCCTGTACGATGTGGCCCCCGAAGCGGCCGTCTGCTGGCATGGCACGTTCGATATTGACTTTCTTGCCGGCCCCGGAGCTGGAAAGCGTGCTTCTGCTTATGGTTTCAGGACTTACGTCAAAATCCACGTTTGAGCCCGTCACTTTGACCGCCGTCAGGCACACACCGTTTACCGCAACGCTGTCGCCAAGGGCGATCTCCTGGGCGAAGGGCGCGATCTCGACGCAGACCTTCCCGCCGCCGATCGACTGCACCGTGCCGACATATTCGATAATCCCGGTAAACATGATCTTTTTCCAAAAGTGTGGCTGTCTATCTATTATATATACGAAAAAATCAAAGTCATTGCGATATCTGGATGTCATACGTCTGAATATCGGGCAGCTCAACCACCCAGATATTGCGAAAACGCACCAAGTCGCTGTGGTCCTGGAGTACAATCGGCAGCTTGTCGGGGTGAACTTTGTAGAGTGCCGAGGTCTTGTGTGCCGTCGCCCCCTGGATCTCGACGTTATCCTGGATCACAACCCCGTTGTGCAGCACGGTCATTCGGCCGGGGCGATTCAGTGAGCCATCCTCATTAAACCGCGGCCGGCGGAAGATAATATCATAACTTTGCCAGTGGCCCGGAGCCCGGCTGACGTTAAACATCGGTGGATACTGGCCGTAGATCGCGCCTGCCTGGCCGTCCGGGTAGGTCGTATTATCAAAGCAATCGAGTACCTGGACCTCGTAATTGCTCATCAGGAATACGCCGCTGTTGCCGCGCTTTTGCCCGGTGCCCTCGACCTCAATCGGGGCGGACCACTCGATATGGAGCTGGCAGTCGCCAAATCCTTTTTTCGTTCGGATCGCACCGGTGCCGGGTTTTACCTGTATGGCATCGCCGGTTATGTCCCATTGTACCGGACCGCCTTTGCTGTTCTGCCACTGGTCAAAGCCGGTTCCGTCAAACAGTACGACCGCGTTGGCCGGGGGGGCACTGTCCGTTATTCCGGGTGTGACCACCGGCGGCTGGGGCCGTGCCATATCGTGTACTTTCCAGCCGGATTCCATCCTCTGCTGCTCCTGGCAGCCGCAAAGCACAATAATTGCGAGTAATCCAAAGACGCAAATGTATCTTTGACATGTCATGATCGATCTCCCGGATTATTACCATTTTTTCGTCCGCGGGGCATAAGAGATGTATTGTAACGGCAATTTTGGGAAATGCAATCGGGGTTTTACCGCGAAATGAGCGCAAAAGACGAGCTGACCCGCTCGTCAGCAGATCAGCCCTTTATATGATTAGCCCGCTCCGTTAGGGGAGCACGGGGATCCCACGTGTTTCGGGCGTGTCTTCTTACCCGAAGTGTACCGCCATGCCGATGGTCGCGCCTTCGAGCATGTTGTTTCGTTCAACCCGAACGACCTTGCCGGTCTTGATCCGGGCGTACTGGCCTTTTTGACGCGCAAGGCTCATCGTGCGGGGGAAGTTGATCTCCACCTCGTGGCCGGTGCGAATCGGCGTAGTCATGGGCATATTCACCATAACGCCGGATTTGCTGATATTGACGCTGCGGCCGTTGAAAAAGCGATTGGCCTCGGGCAGCCAGACGCTGACCGGCCAACTGAGATCTGAGCGGGTGTCTCTTCTTTTCTCGACTACCTGTGTTTCCATTTCGTATCTCCGTAAAATTAGGTAATAACGTATCCTACGATAAATGTATCGGAGATGTGAATATAGGTAGATTAGAGAAAATGGGGCCAATAGGGTGTTTTTTTACGAAATTTCCGGCTGGATTGCCTGGGGGGTGAATGTGCCCAATATTATCGGGCATGGGAATTGACAAAAGCAAAAAAATACCTACAATACAAAACAGGATAACAATTGAGTGAGGACATTTATATGAAATGTGTATGTATTGATAAAACCAGAGGCGGTTTTACCTTAATAGAGCTCTTCGTTGTCATTGCTATCATTGCTGTATTGATCGCTATTTTGCTGCCGTCACTGGCGTTATGTAAAGAAATCACCAGAAGGACTGTCTGTGCTTCTTTCCTCAGGCAATTATCCATCGCGTCCAATGCCTACAGCTTGGATTTCGATGATAAACTGCCCAACTTTACTGTACCCTCCGGACCTCACGTACACGATGTGTCATGGGAATTCTTGGTGTATATGACAGAGAACTATTCCCTGGAACGCAAAGAGTTCTATTGTCCAAGCATGCCAAGCTATCGTAAAAAAAAGGTTTTGGCAAACACCAGTTATAACCAAAATACGCAAATCCCCTTAGGGTATAACCTCTGGATTCCGCGATATAATGGCCAAATCGAAATGCCCCCTTCGAAAGACACCGATTCAATCATTGTCAGAGAAAAAGAAATATGCCAGGGCCCCAGAAAAACCAATGACTTAATCGGCAAAAACGTGCCCATTTTTACAGATGGGGTGAATACATCCGGCATCAATCCAACAACTGAAAACGTTGGACGCGACAAGCTTGGTATTTCGGATTATTGTACACATTTGTGGCATTCAAAAGTCTCAATAACCAATCAGGCTTATGTGGATGGTCGCGTTGAGGTTGTGGACGGGGAAGACATGATACCTATTTATGCATATGATGGCTCAAGTGGCAAGTGGATCTGGAGATAATTGTTGATAATTAGTGTGTAAAAGACTAATGTGTGGGTTTTGCAGGAAATTTAAAGAATCGGAGATTGCATGCCAAAACTGATCGCTAAACTGTTGCCGCCTTTTTTGAAAAAGCCGCTGGAGTTCTGGTATCATCGCATTCACTATTTCGGAACCCAAAGGTATTGTCCGGCCTGCAAGTCATCCATCAAACATTTTCTTGCCTATGGGGAAACTCAAACCCGGCAGGAAGCGAAGTGTCCTGTTTGCGGACTTTTGGAGCGGCACAGGGCGTCCTTTCTTCTGCTTCCGAGGGAAATCAAAACCCTCGGATTGAAGCAGCCTAAAATTCTCCACTTTGCGCCCGAAGTCCGATTGGAAACGTTTTTCAAATCCATCGCCGGACCCAATTACCTTTCCGCCGATTTAAGCAATGAACATGCAACGGTCAATTTTGACATTATGGATATCCCTTACCCCGAAAACTCGTTTAATTTCATTTACTGCAGCCACGTACTCGAACACGTGCCCGATGATATCCAGGCCCTGAAAGAAATGCGAAGGGTGTTAACCCAAAACGGCAAAGCGTTTCTTATGGTGCCGGTCCTGCAGGAACAAACCTTTGAAGACCGCTCGATTGTTGACCCGAAAGAGCGGGAAAGGGTGTACGGCCAATACGACCATGTGCGAATCTACGGCAAGGATTTCCCTGACAGAGTGACCGAGGCAGGCTTTACCTGCAAAGAATATCGATTCAGTGATTATCTAAGCGATGAGCAGATTATAAAATACGGCCTCTCAAAAGTGTCGCCGAGCTCACACGCAATTTATATTTGTTCGAAATAGTTTCGTAATGTCAACCTTCAATCACTTCAATTCCTTCATGGTGAGTATATTTTTACCACGAAGATAATATGAAGGGCATGAAGATAGATCCGGCCGGACGGCAGGGACTGTTTAAACAGCATGCGTTTCTTTCGATGGCTGTGCATCGAAAATCAACGACATCCTACAGAATTATAATCAGCTATATGACCGATTACTTGAGCATATCCATCGAGAAGATTTCACGAACATCTTCTGGATTTTCCATATCATAACATAAAATCGTCTGCCAGTTTTTGACCAGGAAGATCCGTCCCGTCTCCGGGTGGAAGGTAAAAAGTTGCGTACCCTTTTTTAGCGGCCGTTTATGCGTAACCGAAAGGTTCTCATCAAAAATGATTACCTTCCCGTCCGCCTCCAGTGCCAGGTGGTCCCTGCGGGCACGCACGATGCAAATGTGATTGTCCGTTTCGTAAAACAGGCAGTTTCCAACAAAAAAACGCCGACTCTTGTGGATATATTCATCCCCAATTTTTTGCGGATATGCCATATAAACCGGCTCACCAAGAAAAACGCCCGCCAGTACGATTGAAAAATCCGGCTGAGCCAGCACTTCGGTCATCGTCAGCTTTTGTCCTTTGCAATCTACCCTTGCGATGGCATCTTCAAAATCTGACATAATATAAAATTCATGATTATTAAGCCAATAAGCCCGCCCAAACGCAGGAAAATCAGATTCGTAAAATGTTTTCCCCTCGTCATAAGAAATAATAAGTTTATTTTGAAACTCTGACTCTTTCAGTGAATCATCCCGCAGCCGAAGAGCGGCCGTAATAATCTTTCCATCCGGGCTCCATGCGAGTCGAGTGATATGTTCAAAATGATCCGGCAGCGTGAGCGCCTGGGAAGTACTGCGGGACTGATCCGTGTTGATCTGCACGAGCCTTGCCGGACCCAGGCGGCTCCAGCGGTTTGTTTTGGCTTCATAAAACTTGCCCTCGCTGAGTGTGCCGTAGATTCGCTCAAAAGTGAAATAACTCAGCACGCTCTCACTTCCGGGCCGCCAGCAAAGATTGTTAAGGACCCAGTCGTCATGCCGCTGAAAACATTCTCGGTTTCCGGCCTCGTCGAGATACACAAGAACCGGCTGGGCATCCAGACCCCCCGGTCCGCCCCGGTGACCCACGCCAACGAGGAAAGCCAAAACATCCCCCTCCTGGTTCACGCCGGCCGTGAAATGACTGACCGCAGGCACAAGCTCGGCCTTCTTCTTACAGCCGGAGAAAAGGGCAATAAAAACGAAAACCAAAATTAGAAATGCAATTCTTCTATTGGAATTGTTCGCCATATTGTCCTCCATTCCTCTTCATGTCCTTCAAGAGCTTCATGGTTAAAGTAATATTCACCATGAAGGAATTGAAGTAATTGAAGTTTATAATACAAAACTTTTCAACCCATCTTTTAATAATGTTACATTAAAGTTCATTAGAAAGCAATATTTGACATTTGCCAGTTTCATATAGGACAAAATTTGTGCCTCATGAATTTGCTTTAGCTGTTCGACACTTTTTAGTATGACAGCGCTAAAAAAGCTCAAGAAAAGTGAAGGTGTTAGCCGATGAA
>CAYVUI010000033.1:0-36677 GCA_964454745.1 uncultured Pirellulales bacterium
GATATATGGAACCAGTATCAAAGTATAGCAGGCCAGAAGAAATAAGCCTCTATGTTTGGTTTTCAACAGGATCCGTTTCATAATCTATACTATACTAAAATAGTCAAGAATAGTCAAGATACAATTAAGACATTTACCACATATTTTAATTTTACGAAAATGGCATAAATCAGGTTCAAAATAACTATATTCTGACACATAGAAAAGGGCCGGTGTTAAAGCCGGCCCCTTTTGCATTTCGATGCATTATTTTATCAGAAAGTGTTATCCAAATTGGGCCACAACAGTACCCACGCCCAGCGGCTGGAGATGAACCGTGCCGGGTATGATAGAGCCCAGGGAATCCAGGCCGCGGTGGTGGACATTCTCCACATGGCCCAGTCCGCCGGGGGCGTTATGGATCTGCAATTCAAGGTACTCCGGGTCGCCAATAATCTTTTCGATATGCACTCGGATTTCCCGGGTCTCGGGGTTGAACGGCTCAATCGTGCAGATATCGATCCCCTGCATCCGGTGAATGTACGGGATGTTCGGTTCCAGCGGGGCGACCGGTACGATCACGACCTCATGCAGGTCGGAATAACGGTTTCGCATCGGGCCCACCTGAAGCGTGCCGTTGGGTTCAAGGGCCGCCGGGGCGTTGCGAACCTGCCATTTTACATTCTCCTGCGTGAGCATCCAGGTTGCCATTTCATTACCGCCTGCGGTCACACGGATTACATCGCGTTTCTTCAGCGGATTGCTGACGGCAAATGACCTGACACTATCCGGGGCAAGGCTGCCGGGGCAGGTAATTTTCTTACCGCCGATTTCCACTGCGACATCCTGCGTGGTGCCGGCCGGCGTATGCAATGTAATTTCATATAGATGGGCCGGTACGGTCAGGCCCGTAAATCTCGCTTCGAGAACCACGTTTACAAAATGCTCGCTCGATGGATCCTCAAAAATGGTTCCCTTTGCTGCAGAGGCCGGGATTTCAAAGGTAAACTCCACGCTCTTCTTCTCTTTACCAAGCGGTTTGGAAGGTCCGGAAAGGACCTTTATGGATTCGGCCTTGCTGTTTGCGACGTGAATCACCGGCTGGATTGATGGGCCTGATTCGGCCACGCTGGCGGTCAGCTTCGCTGTATATTTCTTACCCGGAACGCAACGGTAATAAGTAGAAGTGGCGGCGTTTTGAGGCGAATAGACCGAACGGGACGTTTTCATTCCACCAAGGGGCAGAATCTCCAGCCCCGGATGCAGGAAGCGGATCCCGTCAATCTCGCCGTTCACATCTTTCTTGGGTGCAATTGCCAGCCCTGAAATCGCCCGGGCCTTGGACCAGCCTTTGGTCTGCTCAGCAACGAATTCGAGATTGCTGTTCTCACTGAAGATATTGTCCGCAGGGGCCTTGATATACAGCTTCTGGTCAGAAGAATTCCCAGAGATATAATGGGAATACGCGGGTATTGCCAGGCCGGACCGGGCACTGCCCATCCCCCAGTTCACCGAGGTCGGAGCGTCCGGATCAAAAGTCGTCTTCACACGAAGGGTCTTGACCAGGTGTTCGTACCCTTTGAGTTTATCCATGAAGCATTCTTTGGTCGCACTGAAACCGCGAACCGTGAAATAATCCGGCCCCACTTCAAAGTACATCCCGCCCAGGTGCCCTTTACCCATATTGCCGGGGTAGGGTGGTGAAAATCCACCGATGCGGCCATTGGACACAAACAGCCGGTTATTCTTATGAACAATTTCCCATGTATGGTTATGTCCGTGCATCCAGGCAAGCACATTGGGATACCGGCTCAGGAATTCATGCACCTGGTCGCTGTTGGCGATCTGGCGATATACCTCGCTGTCACAAGGGCTTGTCGTACCGCGAAGTGAATTATGCGTTACGATTATCGAGGTTTGGCCCGGATTGGCGTCGAGGGCGAGTTTGGCCCATTCGAGCGATTCCTTGGTGACCAGGTTGACCATCTGAAGCTGCGGCAGGCAGATTACCTGCACGCCTTTTTGGCAATAGCTGTAATACGGACGGCAGGGCACAGACCCCACGGAATTAGTCCGGGATTCCACTTCAAGGTCCGTTCGAGAGCCATAGCCCGTCAGTTCGTGATTGCCCCCGGCCAGCAGCAGCGGCAGCGTCCCCAGGGCTCCCTGGAGGTACTTGGTCCAGTCCCGACGGCCGTCATCGTCGGAGCTGCTGTGATGGATATCGCCGCTGTCAATGAATACATCCAGATCAGGTATCGCCGACCGGATATTTCCCAGCATCTGGGCGATCTGCACGTTGGACGGCTGAACCGGATGACGCCAGCCGAAGTGGACATCGGAGACAATAAAACCCCGAAATGCAGCCTTGCCCTGGGCCATGACTGTTTCAGGTGAAGCGTTTGTATTGACGGGAATGACTTCATCCTGACCGGCACCATTTGCCATTGCCAGTGCCTTCGGGCTCATACCCAGTATCCCCGAACCGATGCCAAGAGAGCTGAATGCCAAAAAATCGCGACGATTGAATGTGTTCATCTGTGTATCCTTCCATTATGTCATACGTATTTTTTACCAATAATAGCGAAATGCCATCTGTTTGCAAGGTATTTTCTTTCAGCAAACACAGCAATGGCTACTTACGGAATGAATGAAGGGTTCGCGTGAAAGTATGGAACATTTACAGCCGGGGAGGGCGGGTAAAGTCGAGTTTATATATCTCGAATCCACCGTAAATCGGATCCTCGAATTCACCGATCCTGTGAGCCGTTGTTCTACACAAAAAATCGATCACATTATTGGCTCGCCAGTCTGGCATTTCGGTCGAGACAGGTTTGCTGTTCAGCGGCGGGAAAATATACCAGGAAGGACGGATCATGTATACAAAATCGTGCTGTTTTGTCCATTCGTAATATTCCTTCATGGTTTTTGGCACATACGTGATGAAATAGGGACCGTAGTTGTACTGTTCTTTTCCATAAAAGAAGATCGGATCGGCAAATACAAGCCCTTCCTCGTCGTCAATAATCTCTGCTGCAGTGTTAATCACACGATTCAGGTCCGCATCCTTAAAATTTCGATAGTACACGCCAAGTGTAAAAACACAATTTGAAAGGTAGAGAATAACCAGAACTCCCGCTACAGGCATACCAAAGGTTTTGACTCCAAAACCGTCCGGTTTCTCAATTCGGTTCAACGATTCGGAAGCTTTGGCCCCAAGCCGAAAAGCGAACCGCACGATCAGTGCTGACCACGCCCAAACCAGTGCCGTGAGATAAGCAGAGAAATGGGTGACGCTTACAAACAGCAGTGCCGCGGAAAAAATAGCGATCAGTGTTGCGAAGAATTTGTCGTATTTCGTAGAACGATACCAGGCCGCGAGCCAGCCGAGCCCCATCAATGGTGCAATCGGCCAGATATACTCATCATCGAGGAAGTTCTTCCATCGGATCACTTCGCGAATGACCGGATTCGAGCCGGTAAGCTGGGCCATTTGATACTGAAGCTTGAGGTTTACACCGTCGATATCATGCGAGGCGTACAGGAAAAGCAGCCAGGGCAGGATCGTCAGGGCAAATCCGATACCAACAAAAAGGATCATCTTAAAAAAGCTGGACTTGCCTCGCAGCCAAATTACCGCAGCCAGGCCGACGCTGCCGCAGATCAAAATTCCGTTTGGATGGGTAAGGGCGGCAAGGCCGGCAAGGAACCCGCACAAGGCGGCCCGCCAGGCTGAATTTTTACGGAAGTATCCATCCAGCGTCCAGAGCAGCATGATCGCGAAAAAAGTGTAGTAAATCTCCGGCCGGGCCCGACGGCTGACATTAAACCACCACGGATGAAATGCCGTGAACAAACCAATAAAAAATGCCTGCCAGGGACCAAACCATTTCCTGGCGATCACAAACAGCATCGCTACCCCTGCCATACCCAGCAGGGCGGAGCCCAGGCGAGATGTAAAAACAGAATACCCGGCCACTTTAAAAATCCCCGAGCTGATGATCGGGAGCATGATCCGGTTCTGGAGAAACCGGACATTCATCCCGCCGAATCCTTCAATAAACGGATGCCGCAGGGTGCCTTCTTCGATCAGGTTCAACCCGAGGGCACTGTCCCAGGCTTCATCGACGAACACACGGGGGATGTCGCTTAAACGTACAAGTGAGAGGCAAGCCGTCAAAGCCATCAGGATAAAAAAAAGCAGATACATCGTTTTCGTTGGCTTGTGCTGCTTTAATTCGGCATTCTCGGTCAAGTTTGTCTCCAGTAAAAACGTAATTGTATCCGGTTTTATTCCTGTTTCCTCTGCCTGCGGGATCAAATTTACCCATTTTGCCCGATTTTGTCAAGCTGTGAATTTGGTGGATCAAGACATTACTAATCAAATAGATATTGTAATGAAGGGACGAATTGTTTATAGTGTTTGGTATACAGGGTCATTTTGAAATAACAGATAGGATCGGAGTAATGGGGATGAAAAGACTCTTTTTAGCGTGTATACTCGTATTTTCTCAAACCGCAGCGTTTTCAACTGCCCTTGATGACTATACGGCACTACCCGATGTTTCCTTTACTTTTAGCCAGTATGGATCATCGTTTTATGACGGCAGCCCGCTTTTTGGCGGGACGGCCACACGGGCGTATGTACTCGATTTGACCTCACAGAGCTGGCGGGATGTCAGCGAGGTTTCTCCTACGGTCTGGAAGCATTGGGTTACGGTCATTGTGCCTGAGCAGGACTGGGCGTGGGGGACCACGAACGACACTGCGCTTTTGCTAATTAACGGAGGCAATATTACCGATCCGGCACCTGTGATCGATCCCGGCGCTGCGGGATATTCCTATGCGGAGCTTCGGCTGCTTGCCTTTGCGACACGGTCTGTTGTGATTGAGCTTCAGGGAGTTCCCAACCAGCCGCTGGCCTTTACCGATGAAGCCTTTACCCGCGTTGAGGATGAAATTATCGCGTATTCCTGGGACAAGTACCTGCAGGGAGGCGATGATTACTGGCCTGTTCAGCTTCCGATGGTGAAATCCGTGGTTCGCTGCATGGATGCCGTGGAGGCATTTGTATTTGCTGAAACGGGCAAGGTAATCAACGACTTTGTCCTGACCGGTGGCTCAAAACGCGGCTGGACGGCATGGCTGACCGCGGCTGTGGATATGCGAGTTTCCGCGATTGCCCCGATTGTCAGTGATCTGCTTAATATGCCTCGCAGTTTTGCCCATCACTGGTCTTCGTATGGCTTCTGGGCCGATGCCCTGTCGCCGTATGAGGATATGGGTATCTTTGAATGGTTCGACGACCCCGCCGCTCAAACACTTATGGACATTGTCGATCCGTATGCTTATCGGGACCGCCTGGATCTGCCAAAGTTCATTGTCACTGCGGCAGGGGATGACTTCTTCGTGCATGACTCGATCCAATTTTACCTCGATGGTTTACCGGGGGAAACGTATGTCCGCACGATGCCGAATACAAACCATTACCTCGAAGGGGCTTATGATGAAGTATTCGCCAATATGGTCCCTTACTATGACGCGTTCCTCCAGAACCAGGCCCGGCCGGAGTTTACATGGACGCTCAACGCGGATGGTTCGATTACCGTGGATACCACCGGGCAGGCTCCGATTGGGGTGTACTTGTGGCAGGCGGATAATCCGGCTTCACGCGATTTCAGGCAGATCACGATTGGTAATACCTGGACATCCTCGGCGATGACCGAGCAGAGCCCGGGGATTTACCTTGCGGATGTGGGGATTCCTTCATTCGGCTGGCGTTCCTTTTTCGTGGAGCTGGTGTACGATCATCCCAACGCCTCGCTTGGACTTGACAGCTACGATTACCATTTCACGACGGAAATGCGGGTATTGCCCGAGGAACGCCCCTTTGAGGCGGATTTAACACGCGACCGATTCACCAATATGGCTGATTTTTCAATTTTTAGCCAAAACTGGCTGCTGGATACTTCTTATTACGACATCTTCCCGCGGCGAAACGGCGACGGTATCATCGACCTGGCAGAGATCAGTATTTTGTCACTGCACTGGCTTGAAGAGAATTAATCGCTCTCTATTTCTCCCGGGCGGTCAGGGTGACAACATATTGCCGCTGAATTTGCCCGAAGTACTGATGCGACTGGAACCGCATAATTGTTACAGTCACTTTTTGCCCGGAATGAATCTTTTCCATGGCAAGCGAGAAATCCTTCTCGGAATTTACCGGATTATCCTGAACCGAAAGCAGCAGGTCGCCCGGCTCAATCCCGGCCTTGCCGGATGGAGAATCCGATACCACCTGTGTGATGATGAGAATCGGATACGCCTCCTCAAATCCGAATTGCTCTGCCATGGTTTCGTCGAGAAGCCGGGCGGTAAAGCCAAAGAACTCGCTGGCCAGTTCGTTTCCGTCCGGGATGGGGCGATATTCCATGGCGAGCCGTGTGCTCTTGGATTTTTTACCGCGAAGGAAGTCAATTTCGATGGGTTCGTCGATATCTTTGCCGATTAGCCGGACATAAAAGTCTATTGCATTCTGGATCGGGGCATCGTCAAGTTTCACAAGGATATCGCCTTTTCGGATCCCTTTTTTGTCCGCGGGGCTTTTGGGTTTTACCGCTTCGACGAGGACACCTTTGGAATTAGGGTCGTCTGTCCGCTGGCTGATATGCAGACCCAGCGTGACCCGGCGAAGCTTTTCCGGCTCAAGCATCTGGCGGACATTATCCACCATCAGGTTCACAGGGATGGCGAATCCAATGTTTTCCGCCTGGGCACGGACGGCTGTGTTGATCCCGATGAGCTGGCCGTAGATATTGAGCAGGGCACCGCCGCTGTTGCCGGGATTGATGGGGGCATCGGTCTGGATCAGGCTTCGAAGCCACAGGCGGTCCTGGACCTGGATATCCCTGCCAGTTGCACTGATGACCCCGGTGCTTAGCGTACTGGTATATCCATAAGGATTGCCGATGGCAATCACGGTTTCCCCGATCATAAGATCATCGCTGCGGCCGAGCTCGACGGCTTGGAATTTTTCATCCGAGTCAATCTTGAGCAGGGCGAGATCCTTTTCCGTCTCGATTTTCAGCACCTTTGCATTGAACTCGCGGTTATCGGAAAAGCTGACCTGGACCTTATCAAGCCCCTCAACCACATGGGCGTTGGTGACCACATATCCCAGTTCATGGACCACGACGCCGGATCCGAGCATCTGGACCTTCCGCTGAAAACGCGGGCCAAAGAAATCACGATTGGGAAAGAGAAAACCGCCAAAGGGAGACTGGTTCACGACTCGCTGACCGGCGATATTCACCACGCTTGCCTGTGATTTTTGATACGCTTTTACAATCGGGGTAATGCGTCCCTGGCGAAGATCTGGCTGATCGGCAGCGAACAGCAAAGTACCAAAAAGAACAAAAACAATCGTAGTCAGCAAAACGGAATTTTTTCGCATTTTCGTATCCCAAAACGTGTCAATTTGTATTTCGATTCCACAGATGGGATATTATTCATTTTTCAGCCGCTCTTTCAAGGTTCTGTAATCCGTTTTTCCGGTTCCAAGCACGGGCAGTTCCTCTATCTGTATGACCCGGCGTATGTTATACAGACCAGAGAGCCCAGCGGTTCGGATTGCGCTATTTACCTTTTCCCGGTCGAGGTCGAGTGATGTAAAGAGTACCAGTTCCGGATTTTCCGGGTCGGTTTCCAGTACTGCAATGGCAGGGGGCTGGTCGGGATCATCGGCAAATGCCTTTTCGAGAACATGCTCAATGGCAGGCAGGCTGACCATCTCGCCGCTGAGTTTGACGAACCGTTTCATCCGGCCTTTGAAGGTAAAAATACCGTCAGGGGCCGCTTCTACGATATCCCCAGTGTTGTAGTATGATTTGCCGTTAATATCCATAAATACGCCGGTATTGTCCCGGCCGATGTATCCGCCAAATACTGACGGCCCGGAAACGACAAGAATGCCGCTGCCGGTCTTCCCAATCGGCTCGGATGTTTCCGGATCGAGCAATAAATGGTCCAGCGAGGGCATGAGCCTTCCGATGGTAAAGGCCCTCGGATCATCCGTCGTATTGATCGTAATGATCGGGCAGCATTCGGTCACTCCGTAGCCTTCGAGCACGACCGCCTGGGGGCATTTTTCTGCAAGCTGATTGTAAACCTTCTCCGGGCAGGCCTCGGCACCGGTAACCGCGATATTGAGCGAAGATAACTGATTGGCTGTGGAGGTCTGGAGTATTCCGCCAAGGAACCGCGGCGTGCCCATCAATACGGAAATCGAGTACTTATTTATCAGTTCGCCCAGGACAGGGGCCTCCATCGGGTTGGGGTAAAACAGGCTGCGGGCACCGGCGCACAGGCAGATCAGGATATTGCCCGTCAGGCCAAACGAGTGGAACGGCGGCAAAAAGGCGATCAGTGAGTCGTGACTGGAGACATCGATGAGCTTTAGGGCATCACGGATATTGGTAAGCAGGTTCTTGTGCGTAAGCGGCACCGCCTTGGGAACCGTTTCCGATCCGGATGTAAAGAGGATTGCCGCGGTTTCGTTTTGTGTTTCAAGGTCGGAGGATAGCTTTCGGCCCAGGCTTTTGGCAGGGCAAAAGATCGAGCCCAGCAGGGCCTTGATTTTTGTGGCAAAGGATAATTCACTGCGGATATCTTCCACATAAACGAAGGAATCTGCGATGTCGTCCAGTTTGATTCCCTGGCGTTTGATGCGTTCGATGAGCAGTTTGGATGTGATAATCTTTTTGACGCCTACAGTTTCGAGGCTGTGCAGGATATTCCGCTGGCCCGTTGTCCAGTTGATCATTACGGGGATTTTTCGGGCAAAAAGGGTGCTCAAGTACAGGATTGTCGCCCCCGCAGAGGCGGGCAGCAGGATGCCGATGTGTTTGCCTTCCAGTTCCCGTATTACTTCACTCATGACCATGCAGCCCCTCGCACATTTGCGATACGTTAAGGTTCCGCTGGTCTGGTCCGTCATCAGCACTTTGGACCATCGGCTCTTGCACTGGTTAAGGAACACATGGGGTATCGTGTGGCCCTCGGCCGGCGTAAGCCGATGTTTTTTGCCGGGATTTAGTATCGCATTTTGCCACTTGCGGTCAGGAGGGGGGATTTCTTTTTGTCCGCTCAGGGCAAACTGACCATGCGCTGCGAGAAGGACATCAGATACGGTTTCCAGAACGTCGGTATCCGCCTGTTCCTGTCCGAATTCCTGTTCCAGCCATAAAACAATTTCCCCGCGGGAGAGGCTGTCCAGACCCAGGTCTTCACCGAGCCTTTGCTGGTCCTGTATATTTTGTACGCCGGAGAGTTCCCGCAGAAAATCGCAGACGATCTGCCGGGTTGCTTCGGGAACCTCAGAGGCGTCTGTCTGCATTCGGCGAAGGTCCGGATCGGGTAGTTCCTCCACTTTGGGGCTCTTCCAGAAGTAATAGGCAACCTTGCGGTTGGGCCACGGTTTCTGGTTGAAGTACTCCTCAATGTACCGGTTGATTGTATCGCGATCTGCCTCCCGGGGCAGATCCTTTGCCTCCATCAGTTCAATTACGACCTTACGCCTGGGCATGAAGAAAATCCCGTTGGCCAAAAGACGCAAGACACCAATGCCAAGGGCTTTACCCACTTTAGGTTCATAACCCGGACCCCAGCTAAGCGAACTTCCCCACAGTCCGCGGGTACGCACCAGGACGACACGAAGACCGGGAACATTCTTAACAATCTGCTCGACGGCACTGTTGGCGGATAGTTTTTCAGTTTTAGAAGTCATCAGTGATCCTGACGGCCAGAGAACGAAGCTTTTGCCGTCATTTAGCTGCTCGATGCAATCCTGCATTTGTTCTTTGATTTTGTCACGCCCGGCAGTTCCGTATTTGTTCACCGGCGGAATACCGTGAACACCCCATTTTTTGGCGAAAAAACCTACAACCGGACGTTCGAGTTGGTCCTGGTCGGCAAGACCGTGCGTTTTGAACAAGCCCCGAAGGTAGGTATACACAATTACCGGGTCCATGTAGGCAGGATGGCTGGGCAGAAAAAGGATTTTCCCCTTTCCTTTTTGGCGGATCTCTTCCAATCCGTGAAACTCAATATTATATCGTAGCCAGAGGATGAACTTCGTAATCCAGCGAACAAGCATTTCAAACATGATTGTCTTCCTTACCATGATTACATTTGATGACTGATTTGTGCAGGAAAAATGTGATCATGAACGTAACCATACCCATGACCAGGAACATCTGCGAAGGGGAAAGATTTAGCTTGAGAAACAACATGTTGACCGGGCTCGACAGCAGCATGCCGATAAAATCCAGGTAGCTTGAGGCGGCTATGAGTTTGCCGCGGCTCTGTGCTTCCGCGCGAACCTGGATGAAACTTGCCAGCGGGATCATGAAAATCCCCCCGGCAATGCCCAGGCCGATCATGTTACATATCATAAAGGCTTTGGCATATGGAACATGTTGCACCACACCCGAGGCCGTCATGAAAAGTCCCATCAAGGTCAGGCTCTGCCAGGTAGAATTGAAAAAATGCCCGTTTCGACTCAGCAGTGAGCTTAGATACGCACCTATCGCGATACCAACCAGGCCCATTGCCACGAGGATACTTGTAAATTTTTCGCCCCATCCCATTTGCTCAACACCCAGTGGATTTAGTATAAGAATCTGCAGGCTGCCCAGTGCCCAAAAATAGGCCTTGGCGAAAATTGCAGTCGTCATTTCCCGATCTGTACGTAGGGAAAACAGGATTTTTGCGGAATGCCACGGACCGGACCAGGGAAAAGGTGCCTTCGTTTCTGCGGCTTTGAACTGCGGAACCCCGAAACTAAGGAGCAGGCCAATGACTGCGACAAAAAGCAAAATAAATGCCGCATAGACACCACTGCTTGGAAATATGGGAATTTGTGTTTCCGGGTCCTGAACCACGCCGGCATAGGCAATGCCAGAAAGGATCGCGCAGGTACTGATCATGCGGATGATCCCATTGGCCCGGACGACATAGGACGGCGGGTACAGTTCCGGAATGGTCCCGTTCATGGCGGGGCTGAAAATGGCGGATTGGGTGGCCATAATCACAAGGGTGACGATCAGCAGGGGCCATTGCAGGGTCATAATCCCTACGGCAGCGAAGATCATTGCGATCAGTTCGAGGATTTTGGAGCTGATGACGACGGTGCGTTTGGAAAATTTATCCGCGATCCAGCCCGCATACGCCCCAAACAGGATAAACGGAAGTGTGAATGCCAGCATGGCAATCGGCTGGAGGTATTTCCCGCCGGCGACGACAGCAAGCAGAAGGGCGGTCTGACGGAAAAAGTTGTCGTTAAATACTCCCATGAAGTAAGTGGCCCCCATGAAGGCGAACTTTGCCCTGGCCGAGCGAATCAGTGTCCGTTCGGCAGTTCCGGTCGTATTAGCCTGTGATTGCGAATTTTCCGTATTTTCCAACTCCCTTGATCCGCCCTGTATTCAATTTTTTTGAATTATACTCATTTTTGCTTTGTTCGTCATGTCAATATATGGAACGTCTGTATAATGTATATATGTGAACATGTTAAGATGTGCAAGTGAAAAATGAAATTATTTTGGATTTTTCTCATATCGAATAGAGAACTCAACTTTTTTCTGGACATTTCTGCGCGGTACGGGTAGGTTTATAAATGGTGGAAATTCCCAAATAAGGAATACAGAATTTGTAACCCAAGTAAAAAATGAGGCTGGAAATGAACGATTTGCAAAATATCGCAAGCACGATCAATGCGGAAAATCCCCTGATTTTGATCCAAACCCTTGAAGAAGAATATGCCATTGAGACCGTAAGATCAGCGGCACTGTCTTTGAAAAGAGACCTGCAGATCTGGTCAGCGGGCTACGGGGTTCGCACCGGCTACCTCGAAGATGAACCTGCAGAAGTGGATACAGAAGAGGCGGTGACCGGCCTGTGTCATTTTGCAACCGCTCAGAATAATCCCGTCTGTGTAGCCCTCGATATGATCCCGCACTTGAAAAAAGACCTGAATCTGCGGATCTTTCGCGACTGCCTCAAGAAGATCACTAAACGCCGCGGCACACTCATTCTGATCGACAGTACCCAGGACATTCCGCATGTTATCAAGGATTATGCAAAAACTGTTCCGCTTTCTCTTCCGGATGAGAAGGAAATTGAGGATATCCTTGTCTACACCCTTCGGAGAATTCATCGGAAAAAACCGATTGAAATGGGGTTTTCCAAAAAGGGAATCAAGGCGGTAATTCGCAACCTCAGGGGGCTCAACCGAAGGCAGATCGAGCTGCTGATCCGTGAGGCCGTGGTCGATGACCGTAAATTTGATGAAGAGGACATCAACAACATCCTGGCCGGCAAACGCAAAATGCTCCAGAAGGGCGGCCTGCTGCAGTTTATCCAGACCCCGCTGACGCTAAACGAAATCGGCGGTATGACCAACCTGAAACAATGGCTCAAGCAGCGTAAGAATATCTTCAGTGAAGACCGCAACGCCTACGGCCTGACACCTCCCAAGGGCGTTTTGATGCTGGGTGTGCAGGGTGCCGGAAAGAGCCTTTGTGCCAAGGCGGTCGCCACGGCATGGCAGCTTCCGCTGCTTCGGATGGACCCCGGGGCCTTGTTCTCGAAGTACATCGGAGAATCTGAGGCCAACCTGCATACGGCACTTGAACAGGTCGAGCAAATGTCACCTTCGATTCTCTGGATTGATGAAATTGAAAAAGCTTTCGCCTCGGCTGCCGCGCAAAGCTCGGACGGTGGACTTTCCAAACGCATGTTCGGCACGCTTTTAACCTGGATGCAGGACCATGAGGAACCTGTATTTATCATCGCAACGGCCAATGACATCGAGGCCCTTCCGCCGGAGCTGCTGCGAAAAGGACGTTTTGATGAGATTTTCTTCGTCGGTCTGCCTAAAACCGGTGTGCGTAAGATCATTTTCAAGATTCACCTGAAAAAACGAAGCCAGGACCCCGCACAATTTGATCTAAACGAACTGGCCCGTGCCAGCGAGGGTTTCAGCGGGGCGGAAATCGAACAGGCCATTATTGCCTCCCTCTACAAGGCTTATGCGGATAAGCGGAAAATGACACAGGAGGATATCCTTGAAACGCTCAGGACCAGTCCGCCGCTTTCGGTGACTATGCGGGAGAAGATCGAGGCGCTTTACCGATGGGCCGAGGGACGCTGCGTACCGGCAGATTAAAAAGCGATATACTTTCCTCACGGCTCTATTTCTCATGCCGTGCTAAGAAATGATGGGGGAACGACTTACGTGCTGCAGCAGCAATTTTTTATATCTGCAAGGGGGCGCCATGGAAATAGGTACCTGTATTGGGATCATGCGGATTTTCGTCCCCACCGTGACTGCATTTGATTTCGCTCTACTTTGAATGCACAAAAGGGAGTAAGTGCTTTTGTTTACTATAGATATAGAAAAATAATAAATAAATATTGCGCAAAATGGGGGTAGGTGTCCGCAAAATGGAGTTGATTGACACCCGTTAAAAATGTATTATGAAGTTGTTATTATAGATTTTGCTGCCGAAAATCAGTCCCCAAAGCATTGGAGAAAAGGATGAGAAAGCCGTTTTTAGGCATCATAACCGCATTATTGATCTGTTCCGCTTGCTGTGCTCAATACATCCCGGGTGTCACCGCGACATCGAATCATCCTGCTTTTAACGCCGCCAGTTCCCCGGATGAAATGGTCAACGAGAGTTTCTGGATTGATGATACACACCAGTGCAACGGCTACGGCGGCGGGATGTATATGAGCTTGGGATATTACATGTTCACCAATCCCGCTCAGTTCGGCAATGATCTCCCGCATTACATTGTTGACAATGAATGGCAGGTTTTTGATCTCTACCTCGAATTTGACCTCGGCGGCTCCTATTCGCTTAATAAGATATATATCTGGAACGGCGGGCAGAATACAGAACCCCTGCGAGGTTTTCGAAAAGTCGACATTATGGTTTCAGGCAATGGCGGGGCTACGTACGAGCTTTGGAATACGGTACTTCTCAACAGCACATTCGAATTGAATCCGGGGCTCGCAGCAAACGAATACTTTGGCCCGACGGATATCCTGAACCTTGGCGGAATCACGGCGGATCATGTCCGAATCGTTGCGTATCCCGATTACGACGGCGGCAGTTACCGGCTGGACAGCACCCCGGAAAATCCATGGGACGGTGTGACACATTACCAGATCAGCGAAATCAAGTTTACCGGAATCCAAAGCGTCGTGAGCAGCAATCCTGCGGATGGCGCGGTGGCAAGCCCGGACACGATGCTAAGCTGGACGGATATCGGCGCGGATGCTTACGATGTCTATCTCTGCACAGACCGCGATGCAGTTGAACAGGCCAATGACCCGGATATCTATCCCGGCAGGGGGCGCCATTATGCCGCAAAATGCAATCCGCTGTTTCTTGAAGAAGGCCGGACCTATTACTGGCGGGTTGATCCGGTCGAAAATGGTACTGCCTCACCGGGGCCGATCTGGACGTTTACGGTAGGCAGTTATATTGACAGTTCTCATATTACCGCCAGCGCATTGACCACGTTTTCAACCTCTTACCCATCCAGGACGATCGACGGTTCCGGCATGCAGGGGCCGCTGCACGAGAACTCCGGGCATGGAGCCAATATGTGGATGTCTAGCGGGGGCAGCGGGCAAGAGTGGATCCAGTATGATTTCGACCAGATCTATACATTCGATAAAATGTATATATGGAACTACAGCCAGTTTCCATGCTGTCCCGGACGGACTATAAAAAATGTTACCGTATATCTTCACAATGGGGCCTCCTGGGTGAATGTCGGCGATTTTACCCTGACCCAGCCGCCGGGAACCGATCTTTTCGAAATTACAGATGTAATCGATCTCCAGGGGCTTTCGGGAAACAAGGTCCGTATCATCAGTTGGTCTGTCGCAGAGGGGGGAAGTTATGGCGAAAATCACCGAGGGCTGGCCGAAGTACGGTTTACGACTTCCATGCCAAAGGCAAATCATCCGACGTATGTGCAAGACCAGCAGGACTATACCCTGCAATGGGTCGCCGGTGACGGGGCAGTTACTCACCAGGTATACTTTGGTACGGATGCCTCGGCGGTAGCCGCGGCCGGCCCCGGCTCTCCGGAATACCTCGGCTTCTCGACAGAGCCGCAATTTACACTGCCTGCGCCGAATCAGGCTGTTAGATATTACTGCCGCGTGGATGAAGCAGGTGCTTTGGGAACGGCGGTCGGGGATGTCTGGGAACTGGAACCGGATTACAAGCCGGCTTTTTATGTTGATCCCGACGGAAGCGATTCCAATGACGGAAGCTGCGCATCGCCGTTTGCTACTATTGAAAAGGCCCGTGATGCTGTTGTCGCTCTTCAGTCTCAAAAAGTTTTACCGCAAGAGGAGATCGTTATTTACCTCTGCGACGGGGAATATCTCCGAACCGATCCGCTGCTTCTGACTAAGGACCATTCCGGTACAAATAAGGCACCCATTGTGTACCGAGCCTGCCCGGGCCAGGAGCCCCGGATCATTGGCGGGAAACGGCTCGATCCGTCATGGTTTACTACGGTTGAAAGCGATTCACCCGTCTGGGCCCGTCTGGATTCAGCCGCCCGCGGCAACCTGATGCAGGCGGATTTGGCTGCTCATGGCATCACAGACTACGGCATCTTCCGGGACGGCCAGGGCTACGGCCGCGGCCTGGTCTCGCATATGGAGCTGTTCTTTAACCGGCAGCGGATGGAACTGGGACGCTGGCCCAATGCCGCAGCACCCGGAACCAGTGCCTATGATAATGGCGAAGATTTTGCCCAGGTGGCTGCGGAACTCAGTGATATGGCCTTTCAGTACAGCGGCACACGTCCTTCGCGGTGGACCCAGGCGTCTGATCCCCTGGTTTTTGGACACTGGCAATGGGCCTGGGCGGACCGGTACCTGAAACTTGTCGGTATCAATACAGACAGTAAAATTTTGTACGTAGACTGGGGAACCGGATTCGGCAGCAATGTTCCCCAGCAGGACCACCCCTGGTATGCCCTGAACCTGCTCGAAGAGATTGATGTGCCCGGTGAGTGGTATATGGATCGCAGCAGCGGAATCCTGTATTTCTGGCCGCCGGAGTCGCTTACCGGCAGTGAGATGTATGTGTCCATGCTGGGCGAAGAGGGCGCAGGCACGGATCGTTTGGGTAAGGCTGTGATCGAAATGGAAGATACATCCTATATTACACTCGACGGTCTGATCATTGAGATATGCCGTTACGATGGAGTCAAGATCAAAGGCGGCCATCACAATGTAGTGAAAAACTGCACGATTCGCAATACCGGTTCTGTCGGTGTGGATATCGTTGGCGGCCACCATAACGGGGTGTCCGGCTCTTATCTGCATGACTTGAGCAACCGTGGGATATCCCTCTTTGGCGGCGACCGTTATACACTGACTCCCTGTTACAACTATGCCCATAATAACTACATCCATGATTTCAGTGCCTGGTGCCGGACCTACAGCCCTGCGATTCAGACCTGTGGGGATGGGAGCCTTGTCAGCCATAACGTGATCCATTCAGCGGCGCAAAGCGCAATTATGGGCGGCGGCTGGTATCGAGAGTTTGGAAAGCCGACGAATTGCATCTATGAATATAACGAGATTTATGATGTATGCCGTGACGCGGATGATTCCGGGGCGACTTCATGGGCCTGGGGCTGGAATAACCAGGGGCAGATTTTCCGGTATAATTTTGTCCATGATATTCACAGCCGCTGGGGTGTCTGGGGCGTACGCGAGCATGGTGTCCACGGCAGCTACCAAGACGGATGCAACAGCAGCTTCCACTACTACGGCAACATTTGGTATGATATTGATAACCGTGGTATCGTTTTCAATGGCGGCAGGGACAATACGGTCGATAACAACATTTTCGTGAAAGTGGGCCATGTCCCGCTTCGAACCCTGCCGGCCTGCGGAGCGATTGCCAGCAACCGTTCCTGCACGACGTCGATTGATGAAACCCCGGGCAGTGCGATGAACTTTCTCGAACAGCTGCTGGATGTGAATTACCTTTCACCCCCGTGGAGTAAGGCATTCCCCAATTTAACAACGATTCCGGGCAGTTATGATGATCCGGCGTTCCCTGCGGCCAAAGAACCCGTGGGCAACAAGTTGTATCGAACCATCGGTTACGATAATGGGTTGTTTACCGAAGACGGCCCGTGGCCGGGCGATGTATTTGCACTGTTCTGGGACATCCAGGACAACATTGAAGACCAGGATCCCCTGTTTGTCGATGAGGCAAACCTGGACATGAATCTGTTGCCCACTTCGCCGGTGTATTCAATTCCCGGCTGGCAGGATATTCCCTTTGACGACATCGGAACGATTCCCGCTTCTCCGCTTGTGCAGATGCGGTGGACACCCGGCGGAATCCAGGTCAGCGGCCGATTGGAGCCTTACAGTTCCATCAGCCAGGTCCAAGTTGTGGAAACAGGCCAGGATGCCTCGATGTACGTGCAAAAACTGCAAAACGGCAGCTTCAGCGGGACGATTCCTGCCAGCGTGGTATCGTCACCGACTGTGACCCTTCAGGTTGTCGGCCAGGACCCTCAAGAGGATACATCGCCCGCGGGGTTGAGCAATACCGTAGGCTTTTGCCTGGCGGATATTACCGCGGATGGAACCGTTGATTTTGACGACCTCAATGAACTGGTCTACAGTTGGTTTGATTATCAGTGCCAGGCCGGCGGGCCGGACAAAAGCGATTTAAATGGTGATTTCCGGATCGACTTCGAAGACTTTTCTCTTTTCAGTGAACTCTGGCGATTTGATTTCAATTGAGTTTTTGGGCATTAAAGGCTGTTATTGGCGTGAAAGTAAGGAATTTATGACAAAAAAGCCCGATAATATCAGTGACATTGGTAATTGTAATTCTGCGCATAATGGGGCGCGTTATTCGCAAAGTGGAGTTGATTGGTAATGCGTTTTTTAGTTTAATATACTTATGAATAAAAGTAATTTGCTTTTTCTCAAGAGGGCTCTGAGAAAAGGTTTGGAAAATTGAAAGAGGATTTTGAATTGTTTTTCGGTTTCGTAAGGGCCGAAAAGATCAAAAAATTGTTTTACTTTTATTGGAGGTAAGGAAATGAAGAAGACTCTTTTGGTTTGTTTGTTGGTAATGTGTATGGCGGGTATTGTGTCCGCAAATTACATTGCAGGTGTCACCGCGTCTGCAACATCATATTATGCTGCGGGAACCGAACCGGAGCAGATGGTCAATGATTCCTGGATGAACCTGACCGAGTACACCCACCTGGCCAATGCAGGCGGTGCCGGTCAGTATTTGAGTGCCGGGTATTACATGTTTGTGAATCCGGGTCAGTTTGGTAATGACCTTCCTCATTACTGGGATGGCGCGGCATGGACTCCGTGGGAATTGAATATTGACTTTAATCTAGGCGGTTCGTATGACCTTGCCGAGATGCAGATCTGGAACGGCGCACAGCCGGCTTCACAAACACGCGCATTAAAGAAGGTTGATATTCTTACCTCAGACGATGGTGGAGCAACCTACGATTTGTGGAATACGGTTATTCTGAGCAATCCAGTAAATGACCTTGGTCTCGTTGATGGCGATTGGTATGCCGCGCAAGATATTCTTGACCTGACCGGAATTACCGCGGACCACGTTCGCATCAGTTGCTATCCTTCCTGGGAAGAGGGCACCTACTGGGTTGACCCGGCTGTGGCCAATCCCTGGGATGGCGCTGTTTACTACCAGGTAGCGGAAGTGAAATTCACAGAGGTACCGGAGCCCGTTACGTTTGCATTGCTCGCTCTGGGCGGTCTTGCGATTCGCCGCAGGCAATAAGATGTAATGCTCAATTGCTTGCAGAGTCTGTTTAAAAAGTTAAAAGGAAAAATGCTGGGCCGCTTGTAAGGCGGCTCAGCATATCTTTGAGGCCAGGAAGACACTCTTGATGGAAATCATATTTTTATACTTTTAATACTTACTTTCGAGTCTCAAATACCATACATCTAAAAAACAAGTAACCGTTCACAGAAATAAGGGATACTTTTTATCTGTCCAGTTGGCCCGTAATGATTTATGGATAAAATCAAAAACATTTCGTTCTTGTTTTTTGCAGGTAGCAATAGTTGTCCAGATGCGCTCGCACCAGCGCATGCCGGCATTGCCGCGAGTGCCTTGTGTGATCCGTCGGTCAATTACGGTATGCCGAATTTCTCGTTCAGTGCCATTATTAGTCGGTTCAATATTCGGGTCGGTCAGGAAGCGAAAATATGTTTCCGCCGCCTTGCCCTTAAATCGCCGAGTGAGTTTTTTGGCAAGACTGTGATCCGGCGGTCTTCGGACCTGGCTCAAAAATCCTTGCTTGATCTGTTTCATACATCTCGCAAAGCCGGTTTCGGTCAATTCATCACTGCGATGGAGTGTATCAAACAGCTTTTTAAGCCAATCCAGCAATTTCTGGCCCCAGTCAGAAAGTTTGCTGTGGGTCTGTTCGGCCAGGAAACGAACCTCGCGAATCAGATGAGCCATACAATACTGAACGGTCGCATTACCGAGCCTGCAAAACTTACGATAGGCTCCCCAGAAATCACAGCCGATGATTCCTTCATATTCTTTACCAAGCAGATCGAACAAAACTTTGCTGCCTCGCGATTTATCGATATGAAACAGGGAATAATCAGGGCTTTGAAAACACCAGGTCCAGTATTTATCGCCATTGTCTTTATGGCCGGTCTCATCTATTCCAAGATAAGATTCCGTCGGCATGCGTTCAACGATCTGTTGATAGGCAAACTCAAGCGAAGCCGATACTTTTTGAGTCGCCTTGCTGAACATTGCCCGCGAAACATTCAAATGGAAAACTTCTTTGAAAAACTGCTGAATCGTCGAGAAAGACATATGACAACCGCCTTTCATGAAAGCAGTCATCGCGGTAATATCCGCACCGAGCAGTCCGCCTTTTTGAACTTCGTCGGGCAGAGAAGCAATGATAATTTTTCCGGTTTTGGACTCGAGGTATTTGCGTGCCCGATGCTCCGTGACAAAATAGAGTTTTTCCGGCAATGTAACCTGCTGGACAACATGCCAATCGTCCAACGGAATCAGGCCTTCAACATCCTTACCGCGAAACTCGTATTCGATGACACGGTCGATTTCATCAGCGGAAAAGGGCTTTCGCGTATGCTTTCTATGTCCCGGCTGTCCGCCGCGTTTTCTTTCTTTAGATGTCCTTTTTTGCATGTCTGTTTTCGGCTTAACGATGTCCGAGGAAGGCGGCTTGGAGGAATTATTGGAATCCTTCTTGAGCCGAGCAACTTCGTCCTCCAGAACTTGAATACGCTTAAGAAGCGTTTCAATTGTTTTAGTAAGTTCGGCAATAATGGCATCTTTATCTTGCATTGCTTGTTTGTAACACAAGGGATGCAAAAGCGCAAGTTGCCTATTTTAACAAATTAGGTTGCTTATGGAATTTCTGTGAACGGTTACAAAAACAATACAGCGAACAAGACCTGTTGAGGTTTTTAATGAGAAAAGAATTTTATTTCAAATTAAATTAGGAGAGGTAATTATGAAAAGAGTATTATTGGCATTGTTGGTATTATGCATTACGAGTGCTGGCTGGGCGATGTTTATTCCCGGCGTAACCGCTACATCAAACCATCCTTCTTATAATCAAGACTATACCGTTGAAAATATAATCAACAACAGCTTTTTTACGCCGCCCAATCTTCACCAGGCCAACAGCTATGGCGGCGGGATGTACCTGAGCCAGGGGTATTACATGTTTACCAATCCCGGCCAGTTCGGCAACGACCTGCCTCATTACTGGGATGGCGAGCAGTGGACGGTTTTTGATCTCTACGTCGAGTTTGACCTTGGCGGTACCTATGACGTTAATGAGATGCACATCTGGAATGGCGGCCAGACGGCTGCACAGGAGCGGGGTTTCCGTAAGATTGATATTGCGGTTTCAGATGACGGCGGCGTGACCTATACGACCGTTTATTCCGAGTTGATTCTCAACAGTGTATTTGATCTCAATCCCGGCCTCGTGGACTTTGAGAACTTTCCGACCTCTGACATCATTGATTTGGGCAACGTAACCGCGGATCATGTACGCATCATTGCATACCCGGATTATGAAGGCGGGAGCTTCCGTGTGGATACAACCCCTGCCAATCCATGGGATGGGCAAACAATTTATCAATTGAGTGAAGTCAAGTTTGATGCGGATATTGAAATTGAAGATTTCGTACCCACCCAGGCGGCCCTGACGCGGAACCAGGTAGAAGTAGCCGCTTCCAGCGAGCTTTCTCCAGGTGTTGCGCAAACGGTTATCAACCACCTCGGCATTTCTGATCCAAGGCTGTTTGAGCACGAAAACAACGGGTATGGCGGCGGCATGTGGGTCAGTGCATCCGGCGGCGGCGGATATCTCAATCCGGCTCATTTCAATCTGCCGGCTTCACGTCAAACCGGCCGGGCGTGGCTCAAGTTTGACTTTGATACCGCTTATAATCTTGGCATCATGTCCATCTGGAATGGCAAGCAGGATCCGCACTTGAATCGCGGTCTGCGTAAAGTCTACATTGATTATTCCGAAGACGGAACAAACTGGAATACCCTCATGAACGGTGCGGAAGAATTTTTCACCCTTCCGATGAGTATCGCCGAGCCGACCGGTCCGGATATTCACATCGATTTTGGCGGTGCTTCTGCCCAGCAGGTTGTGATTACCGCTCTTGAAAATGACGGCAACTGGGGCGATGCAGGTTATTGGTCGCTCAGTGAAGTCCGGTTTGGTCTCGATGGTGTGGCATGGCCCGGCGAGCCGAATCTTCCCGCGGAGGATATTATTCGCAGCGATAACATCACGGTATCCGTGCCGGCAGACAGCGAAGCCATCAGTGGTGAGGAAGACTGGCTTGTGAACAACTTCGGCCTGGGCGACAATTTCCGTCATATTGCAGATACCTATGGTGTTGCAATGCTGATGTGTGATCCGCTGGCACCCTCGGCGGCCGTACCTTCCAAGACCACGGTAGGGGAGTGCTGGTTCCGCTTCGATTTCGACCAGGTCTACAACCTTGGCATGATGAGAGTCTGGAACTATAACCAGATCGCAGGCTTTGACTATACCGGCCGCGGTGTGAAGAATGTGACCGTTCAATACACCAGTGACGGAGTAAACTGGTCCACACTCGGCAGCTTTGAGATTCCCATGGCACTGGCGGAAACCGAGATGTCTCCCAATATCGGCATCGATTTTGGTGGAATCGCGGCAAGCTCCGTGGTTATCACCGCTGCGGATAACTGGGATGAAGATGTCTGGTTCGGCCTTAGCCAGGTGGAATTCGGCATCTCCGGTACGACGTTTGGTTATGAAGGCTCCGACGCGGGTTCCTTCCTGAGCCAGTGGCTCGAAATTGGCAATGGTGCGATCAACTGCCCCGGCTGGGACCTTGACGGCGATTGCAATGTGACAATGAATGACTACAAGATCTTTGCAGAGCGCTGGATCTTGAGTAACTAAGGTTTCAATGGATTTGATTCGATAGGCCGGCCTTCACGGGCCGGCTTATCAATGTTACATGGTTTTGATGATGGAGTAGATTGTATGCACGGAAATGGCAAAAAAAGGAATCAAAAACAGTTATGCGTAAAAAATAAAGCTTTTACCTTGATCGAACTGCTGGTGGTCATTGCGATTATTGCGTTGCTGATGTCGATCATGGTCCCGGCCTTAAATCGTGCCAAGGCCGCTGCAAGAAGAGTATTTTGTCTCCATAACATGCATACAGTCTCAATTGCGTGGATCTCTTATGCTGCTTCCAATAATGACAAGCTTGTCGGTGCGGACATGAATCCAGGCCAGTGGGTTGACAGGATTGGCAGTCAAGACGGCGATTATAGTGGATGTGCAAGCTGGGCCGGACTCCAGTTGCGATGGACCTGCACAGAAGAAGAGCTCCAAATTGAACGTGAAGCTGCAATTAAAAGAGGCCTCTTGTGGCCGTATATGGATGCACTGAAAGCATATAAATGCCCAGCGCACCCAAGAAACGGCACTGCGGAGCAATATCAAAAGTATCCTCTGCCTCCGCGGGATGAGCGAAAACTCAGTTACGCGATTGTTGGCCTCCTCAATGGGACATCGGTATGGGGTGCCGGTAATAGTGCGGCCGGCAAACTGAAAGTTTATACCAAGATGGCGCAGATCGATCGGCCGGGAGACAAACTGGCCATGACCGAACAGCATGACCCCAGGGGAGCGGTCGGAGACAGTTGGGCCTGGCAGGCGACGATTCAGGAAGTCAGGGATAATCCCGTATATATGGGTGAATTCATCAACCTCTGGCATATTGGCGGTCAGAACTGGGCTTTTTGCGACGGTAGCGCAAAAACCTATAAATGGAAAGAGCCCGAAACGATTGATGTCGCAAGGGCAGGAGTGGAAGACAGTCTCCCTGCAGGGAATGAAGACATGATCTGGATTGCGCAGAATATGCCCAGCAAGAAAAGATAGGATTTGTTTTGATGGATAAATACAGTCAAGGTAAGTATTCCAGGAAATACGCTTGGAAAAGAGGCTTTACCCTGATCGAACTGCTGGTCGTTATCGCGATTATCGCATTGCTGATGTCGATTATGGTACCGGCCTTGAACCGGGCCAAGGCTGCTGCCAGGAGGATTTTTTGCCTGCACAACATGCATACTATTTCTATCGCCTGGATTGCCTTTGCCGCCGCTAATGATGATAAACTCGTCGGTGCGGATGTGGCGCCAGGTCAATGGGTTGACGAGATCGGCAGTGTGGATAGCCCGCATAACGGTAAGGCTACCTGGGCAGGCTATCAGTTAATAAGCTGGACTGGCACAGATGAAGAACTCCAGTGGGAACGTGAAGATGCGATTAAAAGAGGTCTCTTGTGGCCGTATATGGACTCCCTTGGAGCCTATAAATGTCCGGCACACCCAAAACAGGCAACAGCAGACCAATACAGGGTATACCCGCTTCCCCCGCGGGACGAACGCAAGCACAGTTACGCGATTGTCGGCCTTCTAAATGGTACATCCGTCTGGGGGGCTGGAACGAATTACGGCGAGCTGAAAGCCTATACCAAGATGTCCCAGATTGAGCGGCCGGGGGACATGTTGGCTATGACCGAACAGCATGACCCGAGGGGTGCTGTAGGAGGCAGTTGGGCCTGGACATATACTTTACAGCATGTCAGGAATAATGATACAATAATGGGGGAATATCTCAATCTCTGGCATATTGGCGGTCAGAACTGGGCGTTTTGTGACGGCAGCGCGATAACCTATAAATGGAAAGAGCCCGACACCATTGATGTGGCCAGGGCAGGAGTTGAAAGTTGGAATATGGTTCCCCAGAGGTCTCTTTCTGCCGGCAATGAGGATATGGTCTGGATCGCGCAGGGGATGCCCAGTAAGAAACGCAGCGGCAACTAAATTGGATGTTTTTTTACAATCCCTGCCGAAATTTCTCTCGAAACTCGGAAGGATTCATTCCCTTTTCCGCCTTGAACCAGCGGGCGATGTGCTTGTCGGTAAAGCCGTTCTTCTGCATGATCTTCGAAAGCGGCAGGTTCGTACTAAGCATGATTTCGACGATTTTATTAACCCGTACCTGCCGGATCTGTTTGTGCAGTGTATGGCCGATAAGCTTGCGGAAGCGGATTTCCAATGCCCGTCGAGACACGCACGCCGCATGGGCCACATCCTGCACCTGGATCGGCTTGATCGCGTTTTCACGGATAAAACGGATCGCCGCGGCAACCTCGGGGTCTTCAATCGCGATGATATCCGTCGAGGCCCGCACCTGGATCTGCAAAGGCCGGGCGACAATATCTTCCACCTCTTGCCCCGGGTTATTGATCAGCGATTCAAGAGCTTCCGCCGCTTGATACCCGCAATACTCAAAATCAAGACTGATGCTGCTCAAATGCGGCGTGCAAATCTTACACGTCAGCTCTTCATTGTCGACACCGAGAATCGCGATTTCATCAGGAACTAAAATACCGATGGATTGACAGGTGATCAGGATATCCCTGGCAAAATCATCATTGCACGCCATCAGCGCGACAGGTTTTTTCAGTCCCAGCAGCCAGTCTTTCAGAGAGTCATGCTCCTGTTCCCAGGATTGGTATGATTTTTTTCTTCCGAATTCGTAGTAGTCAAAATGATGATGTTCCTGGTCAACTTTCTTTGAAAATGCATTGAGCCGTTCCTCGGACCAGAAGAGTTTTTTATATCCGCAGAAGGCATAATATCGAAAGCCCAGTCCGAGAAAATGCTCTGCGCCCATCGTTCCGATAGCCGCATTGTCACTGGTAATCGTGGGGTATTGAGGGTCCAGGGAACGGCTGGAATAGGACAAGATCGTGGGTATACCGAGATTGAGAACCTCCTGGATTGGATCATCCTTTTCGTGCTCAATCAGAATCGCACCGTCTGGCTTCCAATCCATAATGTCTTTGACCTGCATTTTTCTGGATCGGGGTGTGGCATAAAAGGGAAGGGGACTGAAGAATTGCCAGGGGCCGTGGATATTGGAATAATTGACAATGCCCGCCATGACATCCCGGCCGACATTGCGTTCCATCCCGATAAACAAAAGAATTCGGGGATTGTTTGTTTTCATAATTAAAACGCCTTCTTTTGAATAATTTTACTCAGAATCATGGGGGCACACATAATCCTGTTCGGCACTTTATTTGCTTTTCGTTAATATCATATCGTGTTCGCTTTGATATAGCTTATCAGCAGGCACGGTGATCGGCAAGCTAATTCCGCACAGCAAGAACCACAGCCAGACTATAGGGCAGCCCTTCCCATGCTTCCTCCTGTTAAACTCAAAGAAAAAATGCCCCCATTTCTTAGCGAACTTGGATTGTAACCGGTCGAGAACGTCATGTGTCCACTTCGCGTGAAGCCCTGTTGCCTTACCCGCAGCGTTCATATCGCACAAAGGATTATCTCTATGTGATTAACTTCAAACCCGATCGTTGGCCTGGAGGCAATCCATATAACATAACACAAGATAGTGCTCCGGATTCTGAAGCACTGGAGCATAATACTTTTATTACACACAGTGACATGGATGACGGTCCTACGAAAGCGTTCCTTGTTTTAAATCGCAACCATCCATCTTATTCTGATTATTATCATATGGCATATGACAAGCGTACGAGAGAAGAGATATATGATCTCAAGAAAGATCCGAATCAGATGAGAAATGTTGCAGGCCAAACCATGTATGCTCCAATCCAACTTGCTTGGAAAGATCCCGGAATCTGACCTGACTGACCCAAAAGTGACCCACTTTGTCAAAAAACGGATATTTCCGGGAAAAAAGGGTTGGCAGAATAATGGTAAGTGGTTGTTCTTTAAGATTTTATAAAAATACGCCTGAGAGGACTCGAACCCCTAACCCTCGGTTCCGAAGACCGATGCTCTATCCAATTGAGCTACAGACGCAGTATAAAAAACTATATTAATTTAATTCTGTCATGGAGTCAATATGTATTTTTTAGATTATGAGATACTGCATTTTGTTGCGTTTGATGAGAAATATCACTAAAATCCACTAAAAGCGGCACAAAATCATCTGCAGTGTAAATTAATGAAACGGACGTGCTATAATGCAATCCAAAATCATGTATATTGAATATAAAGGCGACAATCTTACAGGTCCCGGGAGAATCGGCAGGATTGCATTTTCCAAAACAGGCAAGACACTCTATTATGACGGCATAACCTTACAATCCCTGAAAGGCGGTTATAAAGCCAATTATTACAACGTTGAAACCGGGGAAGAGTATTGGATCTCCGGCTGCAAGAAACAAGGAAACGACACCCTGTATCCAGGAATTATAGAAATAGATGAAAATGCAAGAGAAGAATACTGGATCCAAATCCGCAATCGACCGGATTTGGTGAACCAAACATCATTTCGAACATCAGGAAAATACACGAAATGAGGATCCGCCTGGATTGATAAATAACTGTTACTTTTCCGCCAGGTATTCCTCGATCTGCTTGATTTTCTTGGGGTAATCCTTCAGCCATATTTCAAAATGATACTCATGGCGGTAGAGCTTCTTCTCCATAATTTGCTGCATCAGGGCCAGGCAGTCTTTACACGCCTGGAGGTCCTTTTTCAGCCACGGAATCGCCGCTTGACGGAATTTTTCGGCATCATCAGGGTATTGCTCATAAATCGACTGAATACGGAAATGCAGGCCAATCTCCCGGTACATCGTGCTGACTGATTCGTAATAGAGCCGCTGCATCCTGAGGTGCTCGGTGCGGTTAGGTACCTTCTCGGGGCCGTTGTACCAGTAGCGGTAAAAAAGCGGTCCGTCACCGGCAATCTCAATCGCCTTATCCAGTGAATCCATCGCAGACTGATAATACGGCAGCGAATCTTCCCAGGTCCGCGAAACGGCAGACAGCTTCTGCTGGAGGGAGCCGTCATTGTAGGTATAATGCGTCGCCTTTTTGGCCCTGAGACCACCGCCGATGCGCACTTTCCTGAATTCCTCGGGAATCGGGGCCGTTGCCCTGTGTGCGTACCAGCCGATCCACTGCTGTGGCGGCCAGATGCAGGTGTTGGACTGGATCCGGTGGGCATGTTCGATCTGTTTCCATGCATCGAGTACATGATTACCCGCTCGAGGGCCAAACTGACGAAGGGCGATCTTTTTCGCGACCTCAGTCGGATCCGTATACGGATTGATAAAAAATTCCCGACAGGCGATTGAATTGCTCCATATATTCTCGCTCCACATTCCCCAGTGGTCAAAGACGCCATCCACCTCCAGCACCTCCCAGCGGCGCAGCTTCGCACCGATCCCCAGTGGAAAGTCCTGAATATCCTTTATATTATGCAGGGAATCATCGCCCCAGTGCAGGTTGTCGTAACCGATAAAAAGCTGGCCGTTTTCCTCGCAGATTTTCCGAGTTTCGAGCATGAAGTCATGCACCTGCCGTTCGCTCTGCCAGGCATCGTACTGGGCAGCAAAAAACACCCCGCAATCGGCTGGCATTTTTTTCTGACGCTCCATGAAACCGGGGATATCCCGCATTTCCCAGCCCCAATTCGTGGTCAGCACCTTAAGCTCCGGCTGGGTTTTCTGGCCTTCTTCGATCAGGAATCGCAGAAATCGGTCCCGCTGATCGAACTTGCTCATTCCCTTGCAGCGGGGGCAGGTTTCCGGATCGCAGAACTCGCCGTTGGCATCCAGGCCGAATACGAACAAAAGCTTAATCTCTGGGAAATCAGTGAAAAATCGCTGCATGAGCTGGGCATAATATTCCTGAATTTTCGGGTGCCCAAAGCACAGAACCTTTCCCTGGTAGGTGCCGCTTAGGCTCAATACTTCATCTGGATAGATTTCGAGGAATCGCTGGCGGAGATGTTCCGGCGTCCACGGCCCGCCCTGGCAGGGCAGTTCGGTAATCCAAAGCGATGCCTCAAGTCCGTAATCCTTGCAGTCGTCGATCAAACTGCGAAGTTTCTGGTGGTTCGATTTCCGCTGGCTTTCCTCGATTGCATCAGGAAACAGGTCGCCTTTGACATACCCCTGGAACCGGCGAAGGTCTCCCTGCCAGTCGTGCGTGAGCAGGCAGTGCGTTGCGCCAAGGTGGGCAATGTATCGTACATCGTGCCTCTCGCCCGGCCAGGGAGCAAACCTGCAGTGAAAGATTCGCATTTTCGGGTTCAATATCCGTTCATACCGAAAACCGGTATAAAGCTGAAAACCTGCCATCAGCATTTCCTGGTATTCATAAACGGCATTTAGCATCGCACGCGGGCTCGAACCCAGCAGGACAATCGTACCCTTGTAATCGAATATCTCATACGCTTCGACATTAGCCGGGATATTGTGGAGATTGGTATATCCCTTTTCGATAAATGTAAGGCGATGTTTTGTATCCTCAAGGGTGGAAATATAAACTGAATGCGGCTCAATCACATCCTCAAATTGCGTTTCTATATCCTTGTTGAGTTTCAGCTGATAAATATATCCCATTTCCTCGACAGCGGTTTGGTATTCTGTTGTTTTCGCCGCGAAATAAGCTTTTTCATACGTATGCAATACGACGTAACTTTTCGCGTCAGCTGATGTGATTTGGGAAACCGCAAACAATAAAATAAACATACAAGTCTTGAATGAGCTTTTCATTGGCTATGCTCCTTATGTGTCAGGCTATCGAAGAATAACAGAACCGACAGGATTCTGCTTGCTGAACTGGCGTTTTTTAGCGTTTTGTACGCCAAGCCATGAGAAATAGAACTTGTCATCCCAGCCGGCAGAATCAAAATCGCTAAGGACAACCTGCTTTCCATTTGTATCATTGCAGAGGACCTGGATCGTCCCATCGTTTCTGTCCGGACCGAGTTTAAAGTTAGCGTTGTTCACGTCAATTATAGAAGGTTGGGTTGTTCGGATGCGAATCCTGCCGTACTGCCCGTTTGACTTCGGGTTGACCTCTTCAAGGAATGTAACAGTCACCGTATGTGTTCCTTTGCCGTTAAGCGTATATGTTTTCATGTTCGGGGTTCCCCAACCCGGGCCGTAAAGGTCTACTTTTTCCCTGAATTTTCCATCAATAGAAACATCCAGCATGCCTCCATCGGCGTAATGGTCACAATACAGGTAAAGCACATCCGAATCCGTTGTTATTGCGAGAGTGCCTCCAACTTTGTTTGAGTTATAACAAGGACCTATTTTATACCAGTTATTCATCTTGACATCTAATGAGGGAACATGGTCCGGATTTTCCGCAAGAAGAACGGGCCCGTAATAAAACGCGGCATTTCCGGTTTCTTCTCTTTCGCCCGCCCAGTAGTGCATGTTCATCGTAAGCTCGATTTTCACATGATCGCCGGGCTTCCATTGCCGTATAAGCTCGAAATATTCCGAGGCTTTCGGATAATGGGTTTCTTTTTTGTTTACAGTAATTTTCGTTTTGTCAGACCAGAAAGGGATGCGTAATTTCAGGCCGAAAGTATGCGCCCTGGCAGGATTAACTTCAAGGTTGATAACTCCCGTTCGCGGATATTCTGTTTTCTGGACAAGGGAGACCGGAATATTATCTACGGAAGTTTCAATGGTGCACGGGCCGTACCAGTTCAGGGCGATCCCCTCTTTATATCTCATGAGAGCCCACTCGCTCAAGAGCCCAAATCCCCGGGCTGCATTTACGCTGCAGCAGTTAAGTTCTTCGCTGCCGGGGCGGCCCTGCCAGCCAATCTCTTCGATATTGGAAATTCGTTTGCCTTCTGTGCCTGTATGATAAGTGCTCCATTTCCCGGAAACATCCTGGCTGGCGCGCAGCGAGTTCAAATGAATCATTTCAATAATGTCAGCGCTTGTCGAGCAGCCTTTGGATTTGAGCATTTCCACGCCCATGGCATTAAACGCGATCGAACAGCAGGTTTCAATGGATCCAAATCCATAGGAATTGCCCTGCGCGCTTTCATTTGTACTAAAGCCCAGTGTATTGTGGCAGTCCAGCTCCGTAATGCTCCACCACAACCGGCCAAATGACCGAATATAGGATTCTTCCCCGGTAATCCGGTAGAGTTTTGACATCGCCATGATGGCATGCAGTCGCTCCCATCGCGTGGCATCCGGTGTTTGCGCGTTGCAGAAATGCTTGCCGGAAAGGCCGAGATGATAATAATCGCCCGCTCTTGGAAAGCCCTCATGTACGATAAATTTTGCAAATGAGAGATATTTGGGATCGTGAGTGATTGTATAAAGTTTGGCAATGCTGTCGGCAGCGGTAAGATGGAATTCCATGTTCCCGTTACCCCATCCCAGACGGTCAGATCGAATAAGCTCATCGAGATTCTGGTAAAATTTTTCATAAAAAAGGTCGGCAATCTTTTGTGCCCCTACAAGTGCATTTGTATCCTGTGAAACTTCATACCATTTGAGAAGCCCGGTCATAACATGATAGTGGTTCCACGAATCCCATGTATTCCCTCCACCGGGATTGATATTCGTCAGCTCGTATTCTTTGGGCCAGGGGCCAAGGTAACCGTTGGGCTTCTGGTAGGCTAGCAGCCGGGGAACGAAATCCTCAATGGTCTTTTTAAGCCTTGGGTCTCGGGTTAACGCAAAGACCTCGCTGGAAGCGGTAAGGTACTTTCCCGCGAATTCTCCGGACCAGGGCAGCAGTCCGGCGTTGTTAGGTTTGTTTTCCGCCGCGAACATTGTCAAAATCGCCGGATTTCTTTTTTCCAGGGGCAAAAGCCAATGCTCAGTAATATTCCGGATGTATTTTTCGGTAATGCCCTCGAATTCAATACGGCAGTCATGAGCTTTTGTGAAAACAGCATTTTCATATTCAGAATTCACGACATTAGCTGATACTTGTAATGAGATAAAAAACACTGTAATACAAAGAAATCCTGAAACGTTTCTCAAGTATACCAGCATTTCAATCCTTTCTGAAATGAAAAGAACATTAACTTTATCCATAGCAACATAATAAAGACAAGGCTTATGTAAGATATACAAAAATACGACCGCTTAATCAAACCTTTTTTCGAGTATTTCAACGTCCACTTTTGGGTTCATTTTGGTTCAATTGGATCAAATTGATTGCATTTCCCATAATGATCTGGTATTTGTGTATGACATAAACTCAATAGTTATGTTCAGTTGGAAAGGTTGTGGACATGCAATTAAATGTACTCATTTCTTTTTTGTCGGTTTTTGTGATCTCTTTTCCAGCTTTCTGTTCTAACTGCGGGCCGGTAGGGCCCATTGATCCCGGATGGGAAGTGGGCATTCAGTGCTGGAGTTTTCATAAGTATTCCTTCTGTGAAGCAGTGGAAAAGGCCGCAAAGACCGGGGCGGATTACATCGAGATTTTCCCCGGCCAGCCATGGGGAGAAGATCAACCCGGCCTGAAGGTCCATCACAGCATGACGCCGCCTCAGCAACAAATGCTGCTGGATAAAGCGGCGGAATATGGGTTGGAAATCTATGCCTATGGCGTCGTCGGTCTTCCCAACGATGAAAAGCAGTGTCGGGAAGTATTTGAATTTGCCAAAGCTCTCGGGCTAAAAGCCATCGCATCCGAACCACCGGAAGAGGCAATCGATCTCGTGGACAATCTTTGCCAGGAATATCAGGTCGCCGTGGCGATTCATAACCATCCCGATCCCTCGCATTACTGGAATCCCGATACGGTGTTAAAGGTCTGCCGGGGCAAGAGCCGCTGGCTTGGGGCCTGCGCGGACACCGGCCACTGGACCCGTTCAGGCGTAAATCCCATCGAAGCAGTGAAAAAACTAAAGGATCGTATCATTTACTTCCACCTCAAGGATTTAAACGAGTTTGGGCGGCATAAGGCCCATGATGTCATCTGGGGCACAGGCAAAAGCGGCCTGAAGAATGTCCTGATGGAATTGAAAAAGCAGGGCTATCATGGTTTCTTTTCCGTTGAATACGAACACAACTGGGAAACTTCCGTGCCGGAAATTCAGCAATGTATCCGCTGGTTCCGCGATACCGCATTGGATATGGGGACATCAAAGTGGGAGAATCTGCTCGATAAAAAACTTTCGCAGTGGCAGTATCGGCCCGGAACCTGGCTCTATCAGGACGGCCAGCTCATGCGAAGAGGCAGCGGAAGTATCTGGTCAAAGAATGAATACGCCGATTTTATCCTCGAACTGGATTACAAACTCGAGCCCGGGGCGAACAGCGGCGTATTTTTGCGATGCTCGGACCTGGCCAACTGGATTCATACGACCATTGAAATCCAGATTCACGATTCAGGCGACGGCAATTCGCGGGGAACCTGCGGGGCGGTCTATGATATCAAAGCTCCCCGCATCCAGGCGCAAAAACCCGCAGGGCAGTGGAATCATTTCCGTATTGAATGTATCGGCCCTATTCTTGATGTGTACCTAAACGGCAAACAGGTCAACAGCTTGAATCTCAATGAATGGACCGAGCCGGGCAAAAACCCCGACGGCAGCAAAAACAAGTTCGATTATGCCTACAAAAATATGAAACGTACCGGGCGCATCGGCCTCCAGGACCACGGCGACGAGATTGCCTTTCGAAATGTTCGGATCATGGAGATTGCCGAAAACAGGTAACTGAAATTCTACTCAATCTGTGGGTACCCGGCGATACCGCGAATGGTCTGGAGGGGTTCGTCTTCTTCGCTCACGGTGATAGTTACCTCCTCAGGCCCGGTGTTTTTACCGATATATTTCCCCGCAGCCAGGGCCATAGCCGAAAATGCCTGTCGCAAATTGCCCGAACTGCTCGTGGAAACCGCTGTCACTTTCCAGAATTGCCTCTCCCCCTCACCTTTCTTATAAGTTTCATAATCCCAGGCGGAAAGGACCAGGTGCTTGGTATAGGTCGTGTACTGGCGAACCTGCGTTTCATAACCGAATACGTAAGCAGACCGATGATAATAGGGGGGGTGATAGCCGATATGCCCCCAGGCAGGGCGGGAATAAACCTCGATATTATTCTGCGGACCGCTGACGCCATAGCCGAGAAAGATCGCAAGATGGGCCTGCTCGGGCGGAACCTGGATGTATCCATTTTGCCCGAGGATATACTCCACCTGCCGGGCATATTCCTGGTATTCAAGATCAGAAGGATTCACACTTTCGTCCGCCGGGGCCAGTACATATTTTCGCTGGATCGGTTCCGGCGCGGATGTAAAAGACTGTACATCAACTCGGTACATCCGGGCACAGCCGCAAAGAGAAAACAGGGTCAAAATAAACCCCAGGTTTACCAGGTTATGCACACATCGAACCATAGGTCACCTCATAAAGACTTTCTCTTGAGTTTGCCGGCCATTACATCCTCGAAAAAGAGATACATCCATTCAACCAAGCCCTTGCCTTCATATTCACAGCCCCAGCAGACATGCCCTCCCTCTTCGATAATATACAGCCGAGAAGGAATCCCTGCCTCTTCGCAGCGTTTATGGATGCCATGGGCCCACTTGACATCCACCAGCCGGTCCGCTGTTCCGTGCCAGATCATCACTGGCGGATCTTCGGGACCATAATCGCTTTTCTCCAGCGGCCAGGAAACACCCGGAGCCTTGCCTTCGAATACTTCATCCGAAACAAAATAATCCAGGCCCGCAATGTCGACGATGCCCGCCGGCTTGGGCGTCTTGCCGGGATGGTTATCTTTTACGGTTGTATCTTTCGGTCCATCATCCTGATAGTCGTCTTCATCGATTCCGGCACTGACAACCGCACACGCCCCGGCGGAAGTACCTACGAGAAAAATCTTTTCCGGATCGATATTATACTTCTCGGGCCCATACTTATGCAGCCAGCGAAGGGCGGTCTTGGTATCCCGAACCGCGGCATGAACCTCCCGGAATGCATGCCGTGTGCCCCGACCGGAAAGCTGAAGCTCATTTGTCTGTGTCGGCGGCGACAGTGGGTAATCCTCCTGAAGGCGGTAATCGATCGACATCACGGCGTATCCCTTTGGCACTAGTCGGTTCGCCAGGCTGGGAAACTTGGCCCAGAGCCGTTTTTGCGCCTTGTACGATCCCTTGAAGCCGCCCCCGTGAACAAGGATCACCGCGGGATATACCTCACCTTCTTTTCCCTTTGGATACCAGATGTCTGAGAGCAGGTCAATCACCCTTGGATTTTCAAGCTCCTCATTTTCGTGAACAATGCCTTTGCCGTACACCACGGCCTCGTCTTTTGCGATGGCATAAACCGTCGGCATTTTTCCCGTTACCCGGTCAGCAGCCTTCTCAGGGGGCTCAGGAGGCCTTTGAGACTGGGCAAAACAAAATGCGAGATTTGAACATGCTATCAACACCAGAACCTGAAATATAGCGTGTCGTTTCATTTAGAATCTCCCTTATAACACACTGGCCTGAATGTCTCTTTCCAGCCGGCGAAGTATATTTTCAAGACATCGGTTATAGCCTTTGATCAGGCTCTCCGCCGTTCGCTGCTCAACCACTTGAGTAGACCGATAGATACCGCCAAGGACCTTGCGCTTGATCTGCGGTTTTTCGTCAATCAGGAAAAACTGTATCTCCATCACGGCCTGCCCATTCGACTCCGGATCAGAAAAATCCCCGTACAGCGAAAGGATATTCCCCTCGAGGATATAATCCGCCCGCAGCCGGCTGTCAGTATAGATCACGCTGTCAAAAATGCCGGCATCGGTAATCCAGGTATAGATCACTTCCGATATCATCGTTTGCGGCGCAGTAAGAAACTCGTTATAAAAGTCCGACTCGTACTCAACGTCCCCAATCTTGTACACCAGCCCCTTGCTCTCATAGCGGCTGACAATCCCAAATCGCTGAATCTCCAGAACCCCGGCCGGCTCACTGGCCATGGTTTGAGAGGTTTGTGCCCCACGCTGGGTTTCAATCAGAAACTGCCTTTTCGAGATGCTTCTTTGCTTAGGCTTGATACAGCCTGCCAGTGCGACCACCAGTACCAGCAGTATAACGACCCATTGTACATTCATGGCTTTTCTCATTCGACGACCTCCGATTTAGGGGGTGCAGTCCCGAAGATCACCTGTGAAGGATACCGTTTGGCATACTCGCTCAGTTCTCTCAGGTTTCCGGACACTCTTCTTATATTTTCTACAATTTCTTCTACGTCTGATTCCTGGCGAGTCAAAAAGTCTTCCAGGTTTGCCAGTGTGGCTTGCATCTGGCTCATGGCATGTGTGATCCCGGTACGTTCCGGGCTGTTCGGGTCAAAAAGCGTCTGTATCTGACTGTTCGTATGCCGCAGTTCTTCGACCAGTTCCGCAAGCTGAACCTGCTTGGCTTTGTCATTAATCGTCACCAAAAGCTCATTGAGCGAAGTGGAAATCCCCTCAAAATCCACTTTCTCCACCTTGCGAAGGATCGAGTCAATAGATTGCTCAAAACTCTTGAGTGTGCCCGGAGCCCAGGGGATATAGATATTTTTCGGCTTCCAGGGGAATTCCATCGGTTCATACCTGTCAGGGTCCAGGTAATCCGCTTCCATATAGGCGATACCGGTCAATCCCTGTACTGAAACCTTCAGGCGGAGGCCTTTGCGAACCAGTTCGGAGATAATCATTTCAAACTGCGGCTTCTCTTCGACATCAGCAATGGCCGCACGGTTGACGGACATTACGACTACGACATAGCGGCTGAATTCAAGCGACTCCCTGAGCTGATCCTGCTCGCTGACACCTGCGAATTCCGGATATTCCGTATTCACAAACGATATCCGTTCCACTCTTCCGATTTCAACACCCCGTTGGTTCAGAGGCGACCCGACGCTGAGCCCCTGAACGGACTGGTCCACATAAGTCTCGATGTAAAAAACATCCTTCACGAATGCCCTGGCACTGATGACCACGGTGCCGACAACCAGCGCCGCAATGGTTGCGAGAACGAAGACCCCGATGCGGAAATAATTTGCCTTTCTGCTCATATTACAATCCTGTATTTAAGTTCGTACCTGTCCGGTTTGCCGATGGAAAAACTGCCAGCTCCACGGATTGCTTTTATCATTACGCAGTACCTCCGGCCTGCCCTAGGCGACGATCTTTTTGACCTCCTTTTCAAGCATAATCACCCGGTCCG
>CAYVUI010000034.1:0-36599 GCA_964454745.1 uncultured Pirellulales bacterium
TGCTGGATGTGCTCAAAGAAGTTTATGCCAATGACGACGAGGCCAAACGTCAGGGCCTGTCCGATCAGGAGCGGCTGGTGTGGCATCAAACCCGCAGCGGTCCCAAAATGGATGAACTGAAGCGATGGCTCACCGAACAGATCGAGCAAAAGAAGGTTGAGCCGAACAGTAGGTTGGGTGAGGCCATTGGCTACATGCTCCGGCACTGGGAGAAACTGACCCTGTTCCTCCGACAGCCCGGTGCTCCCCTGGATAACAACATCTGTGAACGAGCGCTGAAGAAGGCCATACTTAACCGGAAAAATGCCTACTTCTATAAGACACGCAACGGAGCCCGTGTGGGTGACATGTTCATGAGTATCATCCACACCTGTGAACTGAATGAGGTCAACCCGTTCGACTACCTCACCCAGCTACAGAAGCACATTGACGCCGCAACCGCATCCCCGGCTGACTGGATGCCCTGGAACTACCGGGACTGGCTCCAGAGCTCCGGCTGCCCCAAATAAATTTCAAATTTTTCTGGCTTGCCGAAAACTCACAAAACAAAAAATGAAATGTTGGATGATTGGAGCTCTTTGAATGATCGAGATCGAAAGAAGGTTAAGCCTGACAGCCACCTTGGGCGTTGGACAAGCCCGTTTAATAGAATAGACCGACCTGCCGTAACAGTTGAATAGGACCGCGAACCAGAATAACATTATCGCGGCACCCTGAATAGGAGTATGAGACGACCGATCATCAATGAGTCCCAGAGAGGGTCTGTAACATGAAAAAATAAAAACCTGAAAAATCAAAAAAAACCGTTGACAAATCTGGCTTCATAGGAGACGGCTGGAATTAACCCGCAAATTGACATCAAACTAAATTTCAGGCTCATCTCGCCCTGTTCCCGTCCACAGGCGATTGTTTCCCGGGCCGCCTAATGTTTTGTTGGATTTTTCTACGGGACGGGCTGTTTCAGGGGCAACTGCATAACCAGCTTCTTCATAGGTAAGTTTTTCAGTGTGCCCGTCGAGAAATGACATATTCATATGCCCACAATGTCTGGCATCAGCTGGTGAGTATTTCTCAGCTCCTCCTAGTGGGACAATATTACCTTTTTTTGGACCAAAAGATCGGGCATTTTTACTGTATGCCATTTTAGGCGGATCCATAGTATAGGCATGCTCGCCGTGTGGAATACCTGCTCCTCGGCTGTCGCCGATAACTATAGTTTCCGATGGTCTGAGAATACTTAAAGCTTTATTTGGGAAATTATTATACCTTGAACCATTGCCTTCCTTTGTTCGTGTATTACTGAGATACTGGAAATTAAATCCATAAGAACCGTTACGAATGTTGCTTACAAAATCTTTATTTTTGAATGAGGGACAGATGAAATAATCATTATCCATAGTAAGTGCAGCATTAAATTCTTCTTCTGTATCATATTTGGCTGGATCAATTACGGGGTTTGCTTGCTCACTGATAAACCAAAACCAGCGTGGACCATATCTGATATACGGTCCAACTTGTATTCCAACACCATTTTCGCGTATCTTGTCAGGCGGAAAATAACCATCATTTTCATCTGTATATATAAGCATTGCAATCGAAAGCCTTTTAACATTAGCCATGCATACAACGCCTTGTGCTATTTTTTTGGCCTTACCCAATCCGGGCATGAGTATACCCATCAGTAAAGCCATTATTGAAATTACCACTAAAAGTTCTATCAAAGTAAAACCAAAACATTTTTTCTTTTCCATTTCTTTTCAGCCCTTTCTTTTCAGCCCTATTTTTATAAAAATCTCATTAAGTCATACTTGGTGCATGCTTTGATCTTACAATTATGCCAACATCCAGCTCGATAGAATCAACATTGAAAATGTCAATAATCGGGTCATGTGTTACTATTACTACCGCCGATCCTGATTGAGAGATTTTGCAGAGATGGTCAATTACAATTTTGGCGTTTTCCCTGTCAAGGTTTCCGGTAGGTTCGTCAGCAAGTACAAGTTCTGGTTCATTGATTAAAGCTCTCGCAAGAGCCGTTCTCTGCTGTTGACCGGCACTTAGCTGTGACGGCTTGTGTTTTGCCCGGTCTGTAAGGTCAAACCTGTCCAAGAGGTATTCTGTGCGGTTTTGGATATGTCTTTTATTAAATCGCGGATTTGCAGGAAGAATTATATTTTCGAAAATCGAAAGATAGGGGATAAGATTGAATTGCTGGAAAACATAGCCGATTGAATCACGGCGAAGTTTTGATCTTTGGTCCGAACTGAGTTTATATGGGTTGATACCGCCAACTTCTACTGTTCCTTTGGTTGGGGCCATCATAGCACCTGCGGTAAGCAGGAGCGTTGTTTTACCACAGCCGCTCTTTCCTCGTACGGCGAGGATCTCGCCTTTGTTTACAGAAAGATCGATTTCATTTAGAGCATTTACCGTTCCGAAAGAACCTTTAAAAACTTTGCTGAGATTCTTTATTTTGAGCATTATGCGACTTCCTTTCTAATTATAACTGCCGGATCCTGTTTCGACGCGATGACCGCTGGGATCAAGCCTGATATGAAGGTTAAAGCAGGTGTGATAATAAAAACCATTACCAGAAGATTCGGGCTTAGCAACTCGGTAAGGTTTATTGTTATCGGGCTGAGGCTCTCCATTCTGACAGCAAGGATTATTCCTGCAGAGATGCCGAATGCTACACCTATCAAGGCTCCTGCGTATGAGATAAAAACCGTCCTTGTGAGGAAAAGCGTTATAATGCTTTTTGATCGGATGCCTACTGCTTGCATGACACCGATCTCGGTTTGGCGATGTCGGACGTTTGCCATTGTCAGCTGAACTATCCAGACGCATGCGGAGACGAGTATTACAGTTACGAGAATCGAAGCGAATTTTTGTATTTCAGAACGCATCTGCTGGCGGTGAGCACGTTCATTTTCGAGGGCTTGTTTTGCCTTTTTACCTACAGACATTCGGGCCTCGGCTCGGGCTAGCCTTCTTTCAGTTCCAAGCTCAATAACTTTCGTTCCGGGCAAAGCTTTTTCAACACTCTGCAGGGCGTTACCCAGATCCGGACCTACGCAGAGACAATGAAGTGCCAGAATTGAACTGATCTTTCCCTCCTTGCCCATCAGTTCCTGAGCAGCTTTCAAAGGAATCCACGCTGTTATATCATCCTGGTTGCCTCTTTCGTCATGGCATCGGTGAACCGTAAGTTCTCTACCCAGAAGTTTAACGGTATCTCCGACTTTCAATGCCAAAGACTTGTGCAGTTCATTTCCTAATACGATCTTTCCATCCGGCACGGGTTGTACTATCGGTTCTTTGGGAGCTTTATGAAGATTAGGTACTTCGCCTCTAGTACCTATAAGGACAATCCGCCTATCCATCTCGGGCCATTTGATCTTATGCTGAAGCGTTGGCAAAAAGTGCCTTACCGTTATCACGCCGGAATCAGCAAGTACGTTTACATAGTCTTCAGGCATATACACCTGTGGAGAATCATCAAGATACCAGCTCGCAATATCCTGCTTGTCTGGCATTATAACAAGATTTAATCCGAGTTTAAGCATCGCGACACGCATCTCGTCTTTTAGCTTGTCCATAATTTCTTCAGTTTGTTGTTCTTTTTCAGCAAGAATAAATTCGCTTTTTGAATCATAAAGTTTGAGCAAAGTCATTGAACCGGTGAGTGTTGCAACGGCTATGACGACGCAGAAAAGACCCATCACAAAATTAACTTTTCTGTAACATATCTCTTTAAATACAAGATTAATTAAATTCACTTTTTTGCCCCGTAAATTTTTTTGTAAAATTATAGATTACCTTATAAAAATTAAATCATAATTAGCAAAACAATATATTCATGTTCAATCCCTCTTTTACCATTGAACCAGTCAGCTCCCTGATATTCCGAGAGCTGACTGGTTATGGTTTTAAAGAGATGTTTATGGTTTATTTTCAGCCGAAAATAATTTCGTGAAGTACTCCGTCAGCAGTTTTTAAAAATCCTTTTTGTTCGACTTTAAGAAATTCATTACAAGAACGAAAGCCTTTTAATTCCCAAATCTTGGAACCTGTCTCAAGTTCAAGTGCGGTAAGCTTTCCATTTTCCATTTGATCAACAAAAACAATCATATTGTCGCAAATATTAAGAGGACTGCAGCCTTTTGCTTCGTAACACCATTCAGGATCACCGCTGGACTTGTTAATTGAATAAACATATTGACATCTGATTAACAACTGATCATTGAGGCTGTAAAGATGCGTAATCCTGGGGGCACGCTTGTCCCATTTGATCTGACCATATGAATCAAAGCACATCAGACGGCTTGTTCCATCGGCCAGGGCCAGTGAAATATAATAATCGTTTTCAATGACCTCTAAAAACACAGGGTTATTTGTACAGGCTTTGCAATCGTATCCATATTGAATCTGTGCCAGTCCGGAACTTATGTTGATAGAATACAAACCATGATTTCCGGCGATAAACATTGTTTTATTATTGCTCTTTGCCGAAGAAAGCACGTTTTCGTTTGCCAAAAACCTTTCCCATTTTTTTTTGCCGTCGGATTTATTTACAAGCAAAATTGAATTACCTATAACCCAGCAAAGATTTCTATTTTCAATAACTGTCGGCGGAGTTAAAGTAATTGACGCAATATCATCGACACTCGAATTGCATTGCCATATTATTTTGCCGGTTTCAACATCACAAGCAACAAGACTCAAGTGACTTTTTTCATTGTATCTAATATAATAAAGTAAATTGTCATCCAGAGTGAAGTAACCAAGGCAACCGGCTATACTTTTCCAACTGATGCTCTGATCTGAAGTGTTAATACAGGCGGCTTTGAAACCTGAATCTTCTTCGATAACGGTAATTATTTTATTTTTGTTTATAATGAGTGTGTTATCTTTCAATAAAGTTCTTAGAGATGAATGTTCAGGATTATCCAGCCTCGTTGTGAAAAATGCTGAAACAGCATGCGGAATTGATTCATATTGTAAAACTTGTTCTTGATTTTCTTTAGAATTGTGACTTTCAATAAAAAAACTTAATATTAGAGCTATACATGCTGCAAATGATAGAGATTTCGTTAAAAACTTACCGCTTATATTAGGTTTGAAGAAATTTTTAATTTCAGCGTTTGAGTTAGTAATAACTTTATTTGCAAAAAATAAATTTTCTTCGTCATCCATAAGGTTATCATGTATTTTTTTGCAAACAAATCGATACTCTGATTCAATACTGGAACAGACTGTGCAAACGGATAGATGTTTCCTGACTTTTTCGCACTCGTTATTTTCAAGTGCTTCCAGAACATACATCTCTATTAGATTTTGAACTTCATTACAGGTCATCGTATTGGTTTTTTAATCCACATTTTTTAAAAGTTGATACAATCACTATTAACCAATACGAATGATAAAAAAATTTCGGGACAAAAAATAAAAATTATTACTAAAGACATTTTTAAAAATTATTTTGCGGACAAGCTTACTCAAAAAGTTTTTATTAGATTTAATGTCGCCCAGCGCTAAGTTAAGCGAAAACTGTTGTATTCAATTTGTTTTGCAGTGATGCGAGCTTTATTTAGATTCTCGACTGCCTCATAAAAAAAGGGTGCAGTTTCGGCTAAGGCCAATTATTCTTACAAGTTAGAACCTGATAATCTTCTACTTGCTGTTCAAAAGCAATTATCAAAACCAACCTTGAGAACTATTCAATATCCCTTAATATGAATCGTATGATTTCGCTGAAATATTAGACTGCAAGTCTGGGTAAATCTTTTTTCTCAACTAAGTGCTGCCGCAGTTTTGCCAGCCCTCTTTGAGCTCTTTTTTTTGCTACTTCTTCACTAATATTGAGCGTCTCAGCAATTTCGTAGAATTTCAGCGAATGGACAACACGTAATATAAGCACGCTTCGATGCTTTTCGTCTAATATACTAAGCATATCAAGTTCATCATAGTTTGAATTATCAAAATAAAGAGTTTGTCGTACAACAATGGTATCTGAAAGAAATTGTTTGTTTTTGATATCTTTTCTTAAAATATCAGTGCAAGTGTTTCTGAGAATAGCGAAAAACCACTTAGCAAAAGGAAGTTCAGAATCGTACCTGTCTTTATTGCGAATGACTTTCATGAATGTTTCTTGAACAGCGTCCTCAGCAAGCGATCTTTTATTAAGTATTGAACGTGCAACTGAAAGTGCCGACGGTGTGAGCTTGATCACTATTTTTTCGAATATTTTCTCGTCAGAACTCTGCTTAAAGCATGCCATAAGGTATTCAGTTGTCTGCTCTTTTTGAATCATTAGAATACGCTCCAATGTATAGTAAAGTTCTTAATATAAATTTCAGTATTTCAATGATGGACAGGTGCTGCCTGTAACTTTATTGTGCGGAACAACACGATGAAGTTAATTTTTTTTGGATTTTTTCGTTGTCCTTATCATCTAAAGATTTCTTATCACCTGAATTTTCAGTTTCCATTTCCGGAATAAAATCGGATATCCCGATAAGCGGAATTCTTACACTCTTCATTTTAGCAATCTTAGTATTAAAGTCCGACCAGTCATACTTGATGAGCATATCCGAACCAGGGTTCTGTTCCTTTACTTCACACTGGCATGAATCAAGCAGGAAGGAGTTGGCTTCGACTACGGACTTTTCTGTAAGTTCGCTTGCAGGAATACCTTTTAGTATTCTGCATCTTCCGTAAAAGACGAAAGCTATAGGTTCCTTTAACTTTTTCAGCAATGAAGGCTGGGATTTCAACATCATTGTGATAAATGGAATTTCTTTTTTATCATTATGCGATAGACTTAAAGTATCGAATGAAACTTTCCATTCAGAAGCAGTTGTACCCGAAAGAGTATTCTCATCTTTAGCATAAACAGCAGCCGGAAGTTTGAGAGTTTTCACAGAGGTTTGAATGCCTTTGAGAATTGTTTCTGTTGCTTTTTTATTAGCTTTTTTGTCGTCACTTTCAATAAGAACCCACATAGCTGTTTCACCGTCTATGAGACTCTTGTTAATTTTCTGCCTTGCGGGGGAATCAATTAAACTTTCACCAATTCTAAAATAACTGAGAGGGCCGCTCCAGACAGAATGTTTCATTCTGCTTGAGGAAGGATAGCGTATAACAACCCAAGGAACTTCCGAATCACGCTGAGCTTTCCACATCTCAGCATCGGCAACCGACATTTCATCATCGATGTTAATAAATCTCATAGAAAGATTAGCTTTAACTGATTCTTTTTCAGGTTTGATTTTGAGCTCAGTCGGCCAATCACCATAAGATATACTTGTTGCCTCGACCATTGGTTCAAGCCGTTCGGTATGAGCGGTCAGCGACCCGGGAGAATAAAAAACAGTAACCCGGTAATTATCACAAAACCACTCTTCAAGTGAATATCTATATACTGGAGTTACACATGCAACTGCTTCAAGAGAAAATATAAACATTATAACTGCAAGTTTCCAAATCCACATATCAGTACCTCAGTAAAATTCAAATAATTTTAAAAAATGGGAAAGGCCGCAGAAAGACCGCAGCCCTTCCCTTTAGAACGCATTAAACTTAGTTACTTTTCCTTCTGATAAAACCGAGACCGGCAAGGCTCAAAAGAATCGTAGCAGGCTCAGGAACAACGTTCACTGTGCCATTCCCAACTATATAATCAACAACAGGATCGCCCGATTCATCGCCAAGCTCATCGACTGTAACAGAAATACCACTTACTCCTTCTGCAGCAGCAGTGAAGTTCAGGGTAGCAACAGTAATACTGTCACCCTGGAAGCTAAGATCAAACAGATAAGAAAACTCCGAAAGATCAATAACTCCGTTTCCCAGGTCGCCAGAACTGATATCTTCAGCCTCGAGTAAAGCTATATCACCAAGCTCATTGCCGAACGAATAGCCTACAAAAGCAAGGATCGAATCATCATAAGCAACATCAAAGTCAAATGCCGAGATATCCAGCAAATCAAGCCCGCTTATGGTGAGATTTACAGATACAGCATCATCAACCTCTGCTTGCTGGGATACAGGATCGACACTGACAACAACACCGGCACTTGCCTGGGCAGCGGAAATTGCAATCAGAATAGACATCAAAATTAAAATACGCTTCTTCATCAAAAAATCTCCTAAACAAAATAAGTTAGTGTTAACAACTTAGCTTACTTCTTCATCAGAAGAGCCATCTTTCTCATATCAAGAACAGTAATCTTACCATCGCCATCGAGATCGCGAGGATCATCGTCGCTGTCTGCAGACTGATTTCTATAATCTTTGATGATCATCAAGTCACTGCGGTCAACGTTTCCATCGTTATTGAGATCACCTTCAATGAGTTCATCGCTCAAAACAGCAGATACACCCGCCAGGATCGTTTCACCGGCGATTGGTGTAAGAACAACTTCAAGAGTGTCGGCAATGCGAACACCCTCGAGTTTCATAGCAACAACCTTTGAAGCAGATCCAGCTTCTGCGAGAATATCCATTTCACCTGCATTGACACCGTTAACAGATATATTGAACTTGCGGTCACCCGCAGCACAAATATTGTCAGGCTCTGCAAAGTACAGTGTTATGTCGTAATCACGAGCGATGGTATCCTTGAAGCATGCATTTTCTGGATTGTACATTCCGCATGTAATACTTGAAGCGCCTTCGACACCTGATGCAGCAACCCATGGCTTTTCACCATCAACTGTCAGACTGTGATGACGATAATATTCACCGCCGTCTACAGCAATATTGACAGGTATCTGGTAGTTAAAACCGGCTGCCGGTTCGCCAAACGGGTATTCCATCCAGAGAACTCCATCTTCATCAACACGGTCACCGATTGAACCAAAGTTGAGGCCAACATGTTTCAGGCGTCCGCCTTTTTCGCCATACTGACGACCAAGGTTAAGATTACAGCTCCACTGCTCAACTTCCGGTCTGTGGATCATAGCAACAGAAGTCTGGAACTGATAGCTGCAGCCGCAGGTACGTGTCATCTCAGGAGCAACGAGCAGACCATTTGCGGGCATCAAATTGATTGTACAGCCGCTCTTGAACCCGCCCCAGTTACCGGTACCTGAGAATGTATTTAGATCATAGTAACCAGCGTTACCAGAACGGAACAAAAGAATGTTTGTGCAAGCCAGTCCTGTACCGCAACCGTATCTTTTGAAACCTGCGAAATCGTCAAATTCTCCGGTGAGTCCGCTTGGAACCATATAAAGTTCACCTGTAAGGAGGTTTACCGCACCCATGTCGTTTCCGCTTTGCGTAATAACCATGTCATCACGAATTATGACAGGTCCGCCTAAATAAGAGCGATCAACTTCACTCCAGATATTACTGCCGTCGGCGCCTTTCCATGCGGTCATACGTATGGAAGACTTATGGTTTTCCCAGTAATCACGAGAAGCACGCTGACACTCAAGCAGAATATCATGCTCTAAAGAGTAAGCAAGCCATGAACCGAAGAGAGCATTGTCAGGATCAGTGTTATCTTTTTGCCAAACAACAGAGCCGTCTTCAATGTTCCAGGCTGTCAGGATTGCAGGCTTGAAGCTGTAATCTTCAGCAGCGTCAGGAGCGCTTCCGTTACCCCAGTTAGAGTCTCTGCTTTCAAGAGTTCTGGACTCATCCCAGTTAATACGGTCCATAACGAATAGCTTGCCATTACCGGCAACAATTGAATTGTGGAAAAATCCGTGAATTGCTTGCGTCTGCCATTTAACTGCTCCGGTATGACGATTTAATACAAACAAATCAGCACTTGTTGAACCGTTGTAGGTGCCCATACCACCGACACCAACTTTCGGATCGGAATCACCGTAAACCCAACCTTCCCATGGATTATCCGGGAAGTAATTACCACTCTTATCAATCCCGTATGTATCCTGCAGCATTGGATAACCGCAAGCAATCAAGTTGTCTTCGTAAACTGCGATCATACCCCAGCCAGCACCGTCAGGAAGAGCGAACCTGCCGATTTCCTGACCTGTTACAGCGTCAAGAACCAGACACTCGACAGGCCAGTCGTTGTCAAGGTGTTCGCCCAGAACATAAACCTTTTCTTCTGTGGCGATGTAATGGTCGCCCAAAGCAAGTTGTCCGGCCTGATGGTCGGTGTATTCTGAGAACTGACCGAGATTGGTGATGTCCTTTTCCCAGAGAACACGGCCTGTATAAACATCTACACAGCGAAAAGTGTTAAGACCTGCGATGTAGTAACGACCGCCCACGACCTGAGGTGAAGCCGCATGACCGTGGCGTGGCGAGATCTTGTCATTAGTATTGTCCTGGCTTCCGCCGAACCATTGAACACCCATTGGGAGCTTAACCAGTTCGTCTTTTGACAGGGTCGTCTGCTGAACATTGCCGCCCTGATGCGTCCAGTCATCTGAACCTGGAAGTCTGCCGACTTTGCTCAGAGTCATAACACCGTTTGTTACATTCTGTACAGCATTAACTGCAGCGATGTTATAGTAATTGCCTGACACGTTAAGAACTGCTGTGCCGCCGTAAGGACGGAGAACACGGAAGATCTCACTTGCAAGTGTCTGGCTCATATCAGCGATAGGGTTTTCGCTGGCAATAACATGAGCACAATACGAAGGAACATCTGCTGTTTCGAATGCCTCTGCGATGATGTGTACTTTTGTTCCGTACAGACCGCAGTTTTCAAAGTAAGTACGCAAAGCGTCAACCTTGGCTGTGTCAGTTTCGAAAGCAACAACTGTCATATCAGTTTCGCGAGCGATACCTTCAACAAGCATACCGTCGTAAAGACCGACTACAACACAGTTACCTTTTAAACCATCGGTATAACCGGCAGAAGCAATAAGATCGCTTACTGCCTGGCTGTTATAGCTGCCTGGAATCTGTGGAGCATATTCGTATTCTACAGCTCCGTTTACAGGCTCACCTTCACCAAAACAGTAAATCCAGCCGTCGGTTGTTGTTACAACGAGGTGACCGTTTGCGGCAAGAAGACCTGCCGGACGTGCATCCAGTTCATAGTTAAAATCACCGCCTGAAACCTTAAACACTGAATCATCATAACCAGCGTGAAAATGATCAATGTAACCGAAAATTGATCCCGCTTCAAAGTATTGATCGCCGGCAAGAATCACCAAATGATCTTCGTCCATCAGGTAATTCGTTACACCGCCGGAACCACTGCCATCTGACAGGTTGTAAGATTTGCAGCCGTACATGCTGTTTGTATAAAATTTACCGCTTAACGTTGAGCAGAAGTATCCGCCGTCGCCCTTACTTACACCATTGTCGCGTGGAATCATATGGAAATTAAGTTCGCCTGTAGAAGCATCCAGGCACGCTGGACGGTTACGACCGTTCGGTACAAGAATCTTGTTGTCCATTGCAGCAGCAAGATAACCCTGGGGGCCATTACCGTTGTAACTTTCGGAACCACCATGCGGGTTCTTTGTGAAGTACATGTAATCCTTGTCGTTGCACCATTTAACTTCACCGGTCTCTTTATCAACCGAGTAAGTAAAAGTACCTTCGAAAGGATAAGAACCGGCTGCAAACATAAGTGAATCATTGTTGCCGATTGCATAGTTCATGTTCTGCGCAGGCTCTTCACCAAGAGAACCGTTCGATTCAATAACTGATGAATCGATGATAAGTCTTGCTGCTCTGTCAACACCACTCTGTGCAGATTCCGCACAACGGATACCGTCACCACTTACATATTCAATAATAATGGTGATAGCACTGCCGTCTGACCAATCGTCGCATGCGACGATTTCTTCAATAATTGAGCTAATGTCAGGTGAAGTCTGAGCTGCGCCTGAATCACCAACTGTAGTCCAGGAATCTATTGCCCAGATGACTTCTGCAGTGGTTTTTGTCCTGCTGGAAACGTCATAAGCTTCCGACGTTTGTCCGAATTCAATTGAGCTGCCGCTCTTTTCACCGGTAATCTTTACTGTAAGAGGATCGGTACCGCTTTTTGTTTCATCAACTTCAAACTTGAGTACGGCACTCGGAATAGATGCGCCTTTTTCAATTTTGAAATACTCATTCGTGAAACGCAGTCCAATAATCTGTTCACCTCCGTCGTGGGTGATTTCAATATCGGAACTGTCTGTATAAAGACCGCCGTTAGAGTTTTCTTCAACGTCGTCGATATCGTTGGCCAAGACATAATACTTAGCTGCCGGATCATTCATTATGTTATGCCATGCGATATATGCAGGATTCGGAAGTTCATCAACAAGTGCATCTGGAATGTCAACAGCTTTTTCAACTGTATGAGCCGAATCAAGACTGAGAACAGGTCCAACACCGTTACCGCTGAATGATTCTGCGCAACGAATACCGTCACCACTGAGGCGCTCAACGATAATTGTAATCGGGCTTTCCGCTGTCCAATCAGCATGCTGAACCATTTCATTGATCACAGCACTGATGTCAGGAGTCTGCTGATCCGCACCGGCTAAATTAATTTCATCCCAGCTTGGAACAGTCCAGTCAACATATGCATTAGTCTTGCTGCGACCTGTAACTTCATAATTGGCGCCTGTAAAAGAAGCAGAATCAGATGATAATTCACCGTAAATACGAAGTGTTACAGGATCGGTTCCGCCTTTTGTTTCGTCAACTGTGAATTGAATCTTTGCTACATTTACAACAGCATCTTTTGGAAGGCCGAAGAATTTGCTCTGGAAACGAAGACCGATTGCCTGATAATCATACTCGTCGGTATGTTCGCGTCCAAGTTCAAGGTCAGAACTACCGAGGTCCATCCCGCCGTCACTAATTTTTTCTTCGACATTATCATTAGTGTCAAGAATATTGAAAGTTTCCTTGTCAGAAGGAATTCTTTCAGCAAGCCATTCAACGTATTCAGAATTAGGGTACTTATTTATCTCAGTTGGAACTACCGCTCCACCGCGTACGGGCCAAACCGAGATCATACGGTCATTACCAAGAATCTTTCGATTCGTGGGTCCGCCCTGAATCTTCCAAAGAAGCTGGCCCGCTTCATCTAGACAATACATAAAACCGTCGTCGGAACCGACATAGATTTTACCGTCAATTGCTACGGGTGCGAAGCGTACAGGACCGCCAGTAAAGAACTTCCAGTTCTCCAGGCCGGTAGCCAAATCGATACTTGCTACCCAGTCGCTGTTCATGGAACCAACGTACATTGCGCTGCCCATAACAACCGGCTGATAGGCTATATCGAACGAAAGCCTTTGTATGACTTCGTAACCAGGCCCGCCATAACAATATACTTCCTGCTGTTTATCCCATGCCGACTTGGGAGCCGCGTATTGCCGCTTCCAGTGAAGCTGCAAATTGGCGTCATCCAACTGTTCGCTGGTGACCGCCAGACGACTCGAATCGTGCCGCCACATCGGCCAGTCCTCAGCCGATGCTATCGGCAACATTGCTGTTGCCAATACCAGTAAACATAAACATCTCTTTAGAAACATAACCATTCCTTTCAACGTTACATTACTCTTCCATAAACATTTATTGCGAGCTGACCATCAGCTAACGCAAAATACAGGTTATCCTTGATTTTTAGGCATGAGTTTAGTAAAATGCAAGAAGGTAGGGCCTAACCATTTCGGTTCTGGGAACCTAACCTAATCCAAGTGAACCTGTTGTTGACCTCGCAAAAGTTCTCAACAGGTTCACAAATTTTACTAATTCTTCCTACAGGTGTGAATTTAATGTAATGTCAAAAGGTTGGCCTAACCATTTCGGTTCCGGGCACCTGACCTTATACACATCAATAAATTCTTCCTGTTTCAAGGCTTTCCTTTTCAAATAGTTATTTTGAAACTCGATCGTATAAAAATTTGCTATTTAGGCAAATTAGGTAATATGGGCAATGTTAAGCCCCCGGCCAAGCCGGGATAAGTTCAATAATATTTCATGATATCTTATGTTTTTAGAGAAATAATAAAATCAATCAAAGTACTTACCAAAAAAACAATAGTTTAGTTTCTTAGTTGCCATATGGTCTTGAATCAATACGACTAAACCGATATTTATCGGAACTATAAAGCAAGGCTATTAGGCCCGTGTTAGCATAGCATTAATAATAGATGAGGTTTTTTCCATCGGCTCCGCGACGGGAAAAACCGTACTGGACTGAGCGTGGGACTTGAGGTGGGTGTCTTTGATTGGTTTTGGGAGCCATTTTATCGAGAATAGATAAATATGACATCGTTTGCGGCGTTATCCGCCGATGCCAATTACGCTCTTCTTCTATACTTGACAAAATAGACGCGGAAATTATCCTCCAACGGCTTCCAGCGGGCGATGTAGTAATTGTCCGCGTCTTTCGCTCGCCGCGGCCCATGGTCCGGCGGTCATTCTGTACAAACAATCCGGGACGGGGGTCCGGTGGGGCATCGTTCGTTTGAAGAGTTCATCGGCAAACACCTGTAGAAATCTTGAGCTTTTTTAGCGCTGTCGTATTAGAACGTTTTAATGTCCCTCCCGCTCCGGTCCATCTCTCCAACAGCACAGACCCCTTTCAAACCTTAGAAAAAGATTATGGTCATACAAAATTAGCCCTCGAAAAGATATTAAAACACAAAAAGCGAGTCACCACGGTTACAATACTAACGAAAAATCCCCTGCTGGCAGCGCAATCCGGTTATATCGAGCTTTTTAAGGCCTTACTGGAAAACCAAGAAAAGGATCGCGTCTGGCCTGGATTTGTCATAGAAATCAGTCTTGCCTTCTGGCGGGATAAGGCAAGATGTTTTTATGACGTCGGAGCCCCAACCGTACAGGACCGGGTTAAAGGGATCCGGGCTTTATATCGGGCTGGAATTCCTCTGGTTTTACGAATCGATCCGCTTTTTCCACGTTCCCCAATCACAAAGAATCCTGCCGGGATGACTGATTTTGAGCTCCCTGAAGCTCAGACCCAGAATGACCTTGAAAATCTCATCTCTTTGGCAAAGGAAGTGAACGTGAAGCATATTGTGTATTCAGCGGCTAAAATTATCCAGCCCAGAGGCAGAACACTTCCAAAAAGTTTGGTAAAATTGCGGGAAGTTTATTATGCATATGCAGCCCCGGAAAAACTTGTTTGGCGCGGGGGAAGCTGGCGACTCCCTGCATCTGTAATCCATCAAAAAGTCATTTCTCCATTTCTTGATATATGTCGAGATAAGGGAGTATCGTTTAAATTCTGTAAACAAAACCTTATCGAGACACCGTGAGGTGTTCATATCGGTTCTTCATCTGAAACAATCTCCTTACCTGTTCGTCAGTAACCATCGGGCTTCTCCTAATTGAAGGAAACCCCAACAGTCTATTCCATCTATAGATTATCCGGAAACTTTAACTGTCGCCAAAAGGTAAGAATGATTGTCGCTGATCACAACTGTACTTTCCAAGAAAATTAACGTTAGCGTAGCTTTTTAATAACTGATATTGTAAACAAAAATGGCCCATCCTTCCGATTTGCCTAATAGCCAAAGAGAACATTTTAGGAAAGGAGCTGTTTACACTCATGTCCTCAAGGGATGTGTCAATTAATCATTAAAGCTTAAAGTTCATCTTTTGGCAATAAACAAAGAGAGGTTACATCTTGGTTTTAAAAACAAAAAAACACAGTAACAAGCTAAAAGAAATCTGATGCTTAACATTAAGCACTTCTGGCATGAAAGACCTGTCTGTCCAACAGGTTATATCTCAAAAAACGGTAATGCAGTTACATTATTGCCAAGGGGTAGTCGAATATTACTGGGTGTAATAACAAAACCGGATGATGCTTTTGAATGAAAATCCTGCTGGAATATTTTTATCCCGTGAGTCATCGCAGGGCGAGGGGTAGCTGACAGCTTCACTTCTATTGGCACTAGCTTACTTTCAACTTCAACGACGATATCCACTTCAGCACCCGTTGCCGTTCTCCAGAAATAAACATGTGGAGCTTCGCCTCGATTCATCAGGGTTTTAACAATTTCCATCAGTACAGCAGTCTCAAAGATCGCACCTCCCATCGGACCCTTAGCAGCATGGTCAGGATCTTTGAGCCCCGACAGATAACATAACGTACCGATATCCGTAAAAAATACCTTGGGGCTCTTGACCAATCTTTTGCCAATGTTGCCAAACCAAGGTCTTAAAACAATAATTTGAAATGTAGCTTCCAATATTGAAATCCACGCCTTGGCTGTATTGACAGCAATCCCCAGATCGCGCGCAACATCCGTAATATTCAGCAACTGCCCATTTCGTGCGGCCAGGGCCCTGAGGAAATTCTGAAAGGTACTTAAATCGCCAACCTGACGAAGTGTTCGTATATCACGTTCAAGGTACGTTTGGATATAGCTGCTGTGCCACAGGGAGAAATCGCGTTTCGGATCTGCGGTTAATTCCGGATACCCGCCCCTTAGAAATTGTCTCCATAGATTTTGGGCAGGAATGTCTGGACGTTTAAGAGCGGTTGGCTGTTCCCAGGGCAGTGGAATGTCAGGAAAACCGGATATTTCGCGAAATGAAAGTGGCAATAGTTTCAACATTGCCGCGCGTCCTGCGAGAGATTCAGTGATATGCTCTGACATCAGGATATTTTGCGAACCTGTCAGAAGGTATTGTCCTGCAACTTCTCTATGAGAGTCTATGTGTTCTTTTATGTAAGGAAGCAGGCCAGGTGCATATTGGATTTCATCATAAATAACCGGAGGAGCATACATTTCCATAAATCCGCGAGGGTCGGTTTCAGCTGCAGCTCGAATATCTGGCAATTCAAGCGATACATAGCGGTATGAATCTCCAAAAAGGTGTTTAAGTAATGTCGTTTTTCCAGACTGACGAGGTCCTGTTAATACGACAGCTGGAAATTCCTTTACCGCTTTTGTTAATACTCTTTCGAGTCCCCTTTTGATATATGTATTTGCCATTCTTACAATTATGCATTTCAAATGCATAATTGCAAGAATTGTTTATTCAGATTATTAGTGCTCAACTATAAATTAGAACCAAAATTTTACTGCGAGTGGTTGCACAAACAATATATAAGTCTATATTTAACATATAGATAGAACTATTTCACCCCAGCCTTCCAAGCTGGTCATGTCGGTTCGATTCCGATCGCCCGCTTTTTGCCCCCCGGTGACAGTGAGTGCCGAGGAACGTCTATGTATGGCACTCATAAAGACTTACGGCACTATTTCAGGGCATTCCACCTCTTTTGTATCCTTCATCAATTGCCGGCAAATGCCGCAAAATGACAGAGTGTGTATAGCCTAACAGATGCAATTGGCGTTCTACATTCCTGCGATCACCTTTGGATATATTACCGGACAAGGACTACTTATAATTCGGTTGTAACCGGAAATCAACTACCACCAGTAGAACTGGTGGTATGAGGAAGGTCACTAAAAGGAGCCTTTAGGCTTAGTTATTCTTCTTTTTCATGTTTTTCCTGTTCCTGGATATACTTTCGAATCCGAGCTTCATCAAGCCCTACTGTACTGACACATTAGAGTACCAGCCAAATAAACATTAACAAATATTATATATATATTGCCTATTAGCTCATATTTGCTTATATTGATTTAAAAGTTAATTGTATTTTGGCGTGAGTAGCCGTTTGAACAAATAGACTATACTTTTTCTAAATACGTGGAGACCTTAAAATGAAAAGTGGAATCTTTTTTCTCTTAGTTGTTCTCATAAATTGCCCTTTTCTCTTGGCTTACGATAAATATATAACACAATCTAAGCGAGAAATCCCTGTCATAGATACCGTTGACGTCGTAGTTGCAGGGGGAAGTTCAGCAGGTGTGGCTGCTGCTGCTGAGGCGGCACGTTCAGGAGCGAAGGTATTCCTGGTTGCCCCAAAAGCATATCTCGGTGAAGATATATGCTCATTTTACAGGTTTGGACTGCCGAAAGCCCAAATCATCGATGACCCGCTGGCTCAGAAACTGTTTGAGGAGGAGGATTTTGTCCCTCGGCAGTTTATCTATACTGCCACTGAGGCCTCTTCAAGGCAGCACAAAGACACATCTCCGCCGTCCTTACTGAATAACGGCATCTGGGCTACTGCGGCATCGCATAGCGTTCAATATGAAAAAAACGTCAGCATTACACTTGATCTGAAGGCTGCCGTGAAAATTCCGGCCGTTCATGTGATGGCCTTTCACCGTCCCAGAGACTTCGTAGTGGATAAATTCGATGTCTCTGTCAGTAACGACAGAAAAGACTGGAAACCGGTCTGCACGGTCTATAACGACACCTCCAGAAAAACGATTGCGCGTGACAGTGTGATTGACCTGAAAGCGCATGTCGGCAGACAGGCAAGATATATGAAACTCGATATATACATGCCTGATGAAGCGAAAAGGCTTCTTCTTGGCGAAATTATTATCGAAACAGATCTTGACGAGGGCGGTATCAGCCGTAAATACCGCATCCCGCCACGACCGATGCAGGTGAAAAAAACGCTCGACAAAGAACTGCTGGATTCCGGTGTTGACTTCCTGTATCGAAGTTATGTTACAGACCTTATTCTTGATTCAAAGGGAAAGGCCGCTGGTGTCGTGATTGTCAACCGTTCCGGCCGCCAGGCGATCCTGGCAAAATCGGTGATCGACGCGACTTTCCACGCGACTGCCGTTCGAGCAGCGAACCTTCCGCTGAGTGCTCACCCTGGGGAGAAACAGAAATTCACCCGTTTTGTTCTGGGCGCAGAGGTCATGCAGGGCACAAAAGCAACGTATGAAGAAGTCTTCTTTCCTGTCCCACAAAGAAAAGGGATTAAGAACGGTCTGATCTTCAGCATGGAATATGAAATGAAGGAAGATTCATTTGCTGAACTCTCCAGGATAGAAAATGCGTTCCGCGATCAGACATGGGACAAGGCAACTCTTGATTCCTCTGAAAATGTATTTTTTATTCCATCCTGTCATGTTTCCTGCAGGTCTTCCAGCGATGGGTTCTGGCCGGGAGCTGATCGCATCAACCTCGATGTATTTCGCCCGAAAAAACTCGATGGTTTTTACGTACTAAACGCTTATGCGGACCTCTCCCGAAAGGCAGCGGAAAAGCTGCTCGAACCGGTTGAATACATCAAAACCGGCCGGCGAATCGGAAAAGCCGCCGCGATGGATGCCCGCCGGGCTGACGTTTCCCCCCGGCCGATTCTCAGCGGGAAAACCGAGCCGCCGGCACAACCCGGCGATATCCGTGAACTTTTGACCGGGCCGCGGCCATTTTCAAAAAGTCGCAAAACGATACTTTCTCCCAGGCAGTCACTGCCGGTTCTTGCTGAATATGACGTTGTGGTGGTTGGCGGGGGGACCGGGGGCGCTCCGGCAGGGATTTCCGCGGCAAGGCATGGAGCCAAAACACTCATCCTTGAATACGTAAACGGTCTCGGCGGAGCGAGTACCGTTGGGCTGATAGGAAGATATCATTTCGGCCATGACATTGGATTCTGTGCCGAAATCGATGCCGGCGTTCGAAGTATGGGACAACTATATGCACAAAACGGCAGGGAATGGAACTGCCAGGTAAAACAGGAATGGTTCAGGCAGCAGGCGCGTAAAGCGGGCGCAGATATCTGGTTCGATTCGATGGGGTGCGGGGCATTCGTTCAAGGCGGCACCGTCAAAGGCGTCGTCGTGGCGACTCATTATGGCCGGGCAATGGTATTGTGTGACGTTGTCATTGACGGCACCGGCAACGCGGATATCGCCATCGCAGCCGGGGCGGCCTACCGTTTCAGCAATGACCAGGACGCCGCCATGCAGGGAACGGGTTATCCGCCGTTTAATCCCGGGGCGATGTACACCAACACCGATTACCTCATCGTGGATGAATCAGACGCGATGGACGTCTTAAGAGCTTCGCTGGTTGCCAAAGAAAAATTCGGCACAGAATACGATCTTGCCCCCCTGATCGATACAAGGGAACGGCGCCGGATCGTCGGTGACTTTGAGCTTTCACCGTTGGATATCCTTTTGGAAAGAACTTTCAGCGACACGATCACCTGGTCCAGGAGTAATTTTGACACACACGGCTTCGCGGTCACCCCGGCCTTTTATGTCATCCATCCCGATCCTGAATCGGACGGGGTCAATGCGCGTGTCCCCTACCGCTGCCTGCTGCCCCAGGGCCTCGAAGGCATCCTGGTGGTCGGTCTGGGGGTCAGTGCCCATCGTGACGCCATACCGATCATAAGAATGCAGCCGGATGTTCACAACCAGGGGTATGCCGCGGGTCTTGCCGCCGCGACGGCGAGCCGGGAAAACAAGTCCCTGCGAAAAATAGATATAAAACAGCTTCAAAAACAGCTCGTAAATAAAGGCAATCTACCGGAATTCCTCCTCGAGGAAACCGACGATTTCTCCATTGATACATCCGAGATACAAAAAGCCCTTGACCGCATTCTCCAAGAACCGGTCGGCATCGCGTGTGTGTTCGCTGAGCCGCAAAAATCGCTGCCCCTCGTTCGCAGAGCATATCATCAAACCCGCTCCCATGAGCAGAAAGTCCTTTATGCCCGGATTCTCGGTCTCCTGGGGGATGATACCGGGATCGACACCTTAATTGAAGAAATCGAATCGTATACAAAATGGGATGAAGGTTATAAATGGCGGTCACAGGGTCATGAACCTTTCGGCAGGTCTATCAGTACTCTCGATGGATTGATCATTTCGGCCGGGTTTAGTAAAAACAAAAAGGCCCTTGACCCGATTATTCAAAAACTGATACTGCTCGAAGACAAAGACGATTTTACACATCATCGCGCTGTCGCCCTGGCCCTCGAATCTCTCGGCGATTCCAAAGCTGCAAGACCTCTTTGGGAACACATCAGGAAGCCGGGCATTGGTGGTTACGCGATCACAGACCTCCAGACGGCAATAGACGAAAACAATATTAAAAACATGGCCTCCGTCGTGCAAAATACGTTTAGAGAAGTGATTCTTGCCCGCGCCCTCTACCGATGCGGCGACTGCGATCAGGCAGGTGAAAAAACCCTACGGCAATATGAAAACGATCTCAGGGGCCACTTTGCACGCTGTGCCCACCTTATTCTGGAAAACGAATAACACAGCAAACCTTTAACAATTCATAAAAAAGGCCCCCGAGTTTCGAGTCGGGGGCCCAAAATTTACCATCTCAATCGAGATTAGAGTCCAGGGAACATTCCGTCGTCGAGCCAGTCGAGCCCGAACTGTGCAAGGTCATCCGTATTGACGATATCGTCATCTACAATATCCGTCTCGGAATCAACCGGGACATACAGCGGTTCCGTCGCACCGTAAAGTGTCAGCACCTGGCCCCATGTAAGCGGATACTGATAAAGCCTGAAATCATCTATCTTGCCGATCATTCGTTGAGCTCCGCTTAGTGAAGCACCGAGGGTAAAGGTGACAATTTCCTCGAAGCTCGAAGAGGCTCCCGCTGTTTCTGCAACCAGGTTTCCATTCACATAGATACGAAGCAGATTGCTGTCAATGTCCTTAACAAACACGTAGTGATTCCATGTGTTCACGTAAGAGTCCGGTCCGCGGTTAATCTCACCTTCGCCGGCGATTTCATTGCTTCCGCCAATAAACCTGACTCGCATGAAACCGGTAATATAAGGTGTATAGGCATTGAATATATTCTGGTTCGCACTGCTTAGCCCAACGAACAATGAGCTGTCCTCTTCCAGACTGGCTTCATCGAGATTGGCCCAGACCGAAATTGAGACTGCTGAGGCTGAAACTTCGTTTGCGTCAAATACCTCGATCGGCACCAATACCTTGCCCGTTCCCGTGTTTAAGTGCAAACAGCCCCCGTTATCGTAACCGCCCGAGGCAAGCACTGCCGTTCCATTGCTGGTCTTGAGCCCGTCATAAATATCCGGATCCGCGCCGTATGTAGAACTGTTGACTACGGTATCGCCGATATAATCATCGAAGGTATAGTGAACCACGGGAATGTCCGTGATCGCTTCAGGGGATACACTGTATGCGCTGTCCAGCCATTGCTGACCCAAAATAGCAACGTCTAAATTATTTACCATGCAATCATTATTGAAATCGCCGGCCGCGGCAAGTTCGGAGACACAACGCCTTGCATACGCGGCGATGTCATCAAAGGTTACCGACCCGGTTCCGCTGTCAAAGCCGATAGTGATCTTTGCGATATTCGTCAGGTCCAGCGTTCCGTCATCAAAATCTGCAAGCGCGAGATTCCACTGCTTCCAGGCCTCCCACTCAGCCTGCATCAGGTCACCGGGGTCTCCGGTGTAATTGACCTTTTTCGTATAAGCAGAAGTATCGGTAAGCGAAACGTACATATCCGTCGCGTCGGTTGCCGGATTGGGCATACCGTGGTACATCAGGGCAATCGCCTCAATGCCGCCACTACTAAGGTTGACTGTAGGTGAAAGTACTTTACTTACAGAACCTGCACCATCGAACTCAACCTTTATGGCGATGTCATCAATCATATTATTCGGATCTACGGCAGTTACAGCCGACCCTGCTGTGGTCCATGATCCGATACCACTCTCAAAGTCTTCGATGATTGCCTCATCATTGATGCTGAATGACCACACAACGCCTTCGACCATACCCGAAGGGGTTTGTTCATTGATCTTCCAGAACACCGTGTCCCCGATCGAAGCCGCTCCATAGAAGTCATACGTTTCGTCGCCGGCGTTTTGCATTCCCTGGTACGCAAGCGGGTCGGAATTATTGACAAGGTCGTAATCCGTAGATACATAAATATGATGTGCTGTTGCGGCATCGCCTTTCGCCCAGGAAAGTTCGATCGGACCGGTCTCATAAAGTACATCCAGTTCCGACAGCAGCGCAGGCGAAGGATTCCTTGCCTGGTCCGCATTATACGGATAAGCCGTGATGATAATATTCGGCTCCGTAAACTCGACATTCAGGTTGCCGTCACCGTTGTATGCCGTCAAAGCGCCCTCGTCGAGGATTCGCTGAATCGTTGCATATTCAAAATCTTCATTGGGAACGATAAAAACGCCATCGTTTTGCAGGTCAATACTGTAGTTGTCATATCGCATAACGAGATGACCGGCATAAAGCTGGCCGCCGTGGATATTGGTAATCGCCGCGACCGAAGCCGCACCATCCGACATGACCAGGTCCTCGACTTCAATTTCGCCGCCGTTAACCTGCAGAATGCCTGTCCCGGTCCATGCGATATGAAATTTGCCGTTGACGATGAGTTTGCCGCCATTCATATTTAACTGCCCGATTTGTCCGGCATTTCGAACGATGATTTTCGCGTAATCATGTAAGATCACGGTACCGGCATTGATGTCGGTGGTAATCGTCTTCCCAGCCGGTCCTACATTGCCCGGGCACAATCTCAAACCCTGGAATTCGTAGGGGTCCACGCTGCCGTCCAGAACCGGATAAACCTCCGACGCGACATAATCCACGCCTCCGTAAACTGTTTCGCTCGGTGTGACTCCAACCCAGTTATCCGCATTAAACCAGTCGTTGTCCACATCGGCGTCCCAGGCTGCCGTCACGGCAAAAAGATGACCACATGCGAGCAAAATCAATAATAACAATGCTGAAAACAAGCGGTGTGAGAATTTCACATCAAATCGACAATACTTATCCATAATACTACCCTCCAAATAATGAAAAAATTGATCTTTTCGTGGATACAATGCTATTTTTAGATACCACTTTATGAACTCATCTTACTCTATCGTTATATTACAGAATAATTTTAAAAAAATCAACTAAATAATTTTGACAAATTAACTTATTTTGCTTACAATTGTAAATAATGTTGAAAATACAACTTTGTACTGTAACATGAATAAAGAGATAAATTTATTTGTGACCCGCGGAGTTCCTGTTACAATATTAATTGGATAGTGGAAAGTTAGGGAGAAAAAGATGAAAAAAGGCAAAGGGTTTACACTGATAGAGCTTTTAGTCGTCATTTCAATCATTGCTCTTTTGCTTTCAATCTTGATGCCGGGCCTTCAGAAGGCCAAAGCACTTGCGAAACAAGTCGTTTGTCAGTCAAATTGTAAGCAATGGGGTATTATCCTGTTCACTTTCGCTGCGGAAAATAATGACAGTCTGCACCCGGGCCCTGTTTCCCCGGACCCTCTATACGGCGGAAAACGATGGATGAGTATTCTAAAGGATTACTACCAGGACCCTGATATTCGTCTTTGCCCGATGGCAAGCAGGCTTTCATCGGATGTATACGGCATGGATGAGAACGGTAAATACATTTTATGGGACCTGGACACGGCATGGGGCGATATGACGTACGCCACGGGTTCACAGGTAGATGACGGAGATTACGGCAGTTACGGCCTGAACTGGTGGGCATGCAATCCTGAGTCAAGAGAGGCTTGTATCGGGGCTCTGGAAGATGAGTATCAGAATTACTGGAAAAAAATCAGTTCCTGCAAAGTGCCAAACAATGTACCATTGGTCACGGATAATATTTGGTATGGCGGGTGGCCCAGGCATACGGATTCCCCGCCAAACAATCCAGACGACAAGGATCAGTATCGAAGCTCCAATGACGCTGACCAGATGAGGCGCGCCTGCATCCCAAGGCACGGCAAAGCGGTGAATGTAACGAAACTTGACGGAACCGTGGAAAAAGTAAAACTCAACGACCTCTGGTCGCTCAAGTGGCATAGAAACTTTGACACAGATTATGCCCAGGAGAATGATATATTCAAGACTTATCAAGCGCAGTGGATTCTTGAGTAAATCATGTGACATTTTCCGAAGCCATACCTTGAAATAGGATGATTGGGGTCCTTTCTGATGTGAAAGAACCGTCGGGCAGGAGAAAAGAATGATTATCGTTCTTGTATTTTGACCTTTTGTGAAACAACTTCCTTGATTCCATTTCATAATTTACATAAGCTTCTTATCTGCAGTGGGTTATGTTTTCTTTCCGTCAGGAGACATTTAAAACTCAATGAGCAAACAGGTGGCATTTGCTCTGAATAACTCAAGTTTAATAAGTATTGTATTGATATATTACCGTTCTTTTTGTAAAATATAACTAATCATGAGCATACAGTTGACATAAATGGTCTACAATTTACAGGAAACTCGATAAAGTGATAAAAAAAAGAGATATTAAGCATAACCAGATCACTGAAAAGCTTTTCAATGACATTATGCACGGAATCTACGCCCCGGGGGAGAAAATTCCCACTGAAGAAGAGTTGGCCAAGGTCTTTGATGCCTCAAGGCCCACTGTCGGCAGGGCATTGCGCGAATTGCAGAACAAAGGTATCATAAAAAGGAGGCAAGGGGCGGGCAGTTTTGTCAGTTTTAACAGCCAGACCCAGGACCAAAGCATAGGTATTCTTATGGGCTTTTCACAGGCAACCGCTGAAAGAGGCATTTTCAGTTCGCTGCTTTCCGAAATATCCAATGTTTGTAACAAGTCGAATTTCAGCCTGATATTGAAGAACTTCCCGATGGATAATAACCAGGAAACCATCATCCGTCATGTAAAAAAATGCTGTGCGGACTTCATCAAGCAGAAGATCAATTCTATTCTCTTCATGCCCCTTGACCTTGAAAATGAAACCGAAAACCTTAACCTTGAGATTGTGGATACTTTTGAAAAAGCCGGCATTACCGTTGTGCTTCTCGACAGAGACTTGTATCCGAACAGTAAGAAAAGCAAATATGACAAGGTAGGAATAAACAATAGTCAGTCATCGTATGCAATGACAGAGCATCTCATCGGCCTGGGCTGTAAAAAGATTGACTTTCTGGCCATTAAATACAGGCCGTCCACTGTTTGTGAAAGAATAGAAGGGTTTTGCAAAGCGATGGAGGCGCATGGGTTGCCCTGCAGCGAAAAAATGATTCATAATATACACCCTCTAAACGCAGAGGCCGTGGACCGATATTTTGAAAAAAGCAATGCAGAGGCCTTGGTTTGTGTAAATGACAGTCTTGCCGCGATTGTAATGCGTGAACTTCTCGCCCGCGGGGTCAAGATACCCGGGGATGTCAGAATCGTTGGATTTGATGACTCACCCATTGCCACCCTTTTGCCGGTATCCCTGACCACGATGCGTCAGCCTGTTGGGGCAATTGCGGAAGAGGTCATAAGAATCGTCACCCACAGGCTTGAAAACCCTGAATTTCCCGCTCGCGATATTTCAGTGTCCAGCTCTCTGGTGATACGGCAGTCTTGCGGGTATGAACTGGATGAAACGCCAATAGCCGCTGCAGGTTAAAAATCTTCGTTTCAGTTCGGTTGTTTTTCCCCTGCCGCCGGTTTTTTGCTCAAAAATACCAGTGCGGTTTCAGCAAAAATCCAGATTGCCAGTGCCATGATCAGGGTCGATACCCCCACCAGCAGAAAATCCTTATTATGATAAAAATCACCCACCTTGATGAACAATGCCCATATCGTGATACAAAGCATAAATACACATGGTACCGCGGAAATCATAAACCCTTTGCCGCCTTTTTTCTTTAGATACATTGTGATCACAAGCAGTGCCAAAGCCGCCAGCAGTTGATTGATCGTCCCGAACAGCGGCCAGAGCACCATCGCCCCTTTGCCGTCGGCTCCTGTCGCAAACGCAAGCCCCGCAGCCGTAACCACTGCGAAAGCCGTAGCGGCCCATTTGTTCTGCAAACCTTTGATCTTCAGGTCCGACGCCAGCTCGCTTGTGATGTACCTTTGCAGCCTTACGGCCGTATCGAGTGTCGTACCCGCAAACGAGGCAATAAACACGCCCATAAGTACCTTGCCAATCGAGATCGGGACAAAGGAGGTCTCCATCATATTTGCCGCACCGTAAACAACCGCCTGAAGCTTTGCACCCAGCCCGCTGGCCCCAAGCCACGAAGAGTAATGCTTAGACCACGCCGCAAACCCCGTAAGCAGTTCACCCTCAGCAGTAGTATAAGCAAGGCCAATCCCAGCGCCCACGCAGGCCAGCACGAGTATGGCCAATGCGCCCTCCAGCAGCATGGCTCCGTAGCCTATCATCAGGCAGTCGCCCTCGCTGGATATCTGCTTTGGGCTTGTGCCGCTTGCCACAAGGGAATGAAATCCGCTGACCGCCCCGCAGGCGATCGTAACGAACATGAACGGCCATACGGATGGCGCCCCCGTTGATGCCGTGTTCACCGCTGGAGCCACAAGATCAAGACCCCCTGAAAATGAAGCCGTAATCACCCCAAGTACCAAAAGCCCCATCATAATAAAAAGCTGCCAGGCGTTCGTATAATCCCTCGGCTGGAGCAGCGTTGTCACCGGAAGTGTTGAGGCAACAAAGGCATATATCAGGAGTATAATCGTCCAAATTCCCGTTGCCGGCATCCAGCTGAAATCGGGCATCGCCGTTATTCCGGGTTTCGCGACATCGAGTACACCGCCCAGAATAATGAAAAGATACATAATGAAAACCGCAATGGCAGTAGCAGGCAGTATTTTGGCCTTTTTCTTATAAACTGCCCAGCCCAGCCCCACTGCAACCGGAATTTGCATCCATACCGGAATCACCGAAGAAGGGAAGAACCTGAAAACCACCGCGATAACTACCCCAAAAATAGCGATAATGATAAGCAGTGCCAGGAACACAATAAAGAAGAAGATAAACCGCACCCGCGAATTAATATAACGCGACGCGATCTCGGAAATACTTTTGCCCTCGTTCCGCATCGAAACCACTAAAGTACCGAAATCATGAACCGCCCCAATAAAGATACTGCCGAAAACCACCCACAGCACCGCCGGCAGCCACCCCCATATTATCCCGATCGCCGGTCCGACAATTGGACCGGTACCGGCAATACTCGTAAAGTGATGTCCAAAAATAATACCCCTTGCACTGGGTACATAGTCAATTCCATCCTCAAATTCCCGGCTTGGAACCGGAGCTTCTGGATGCAGATTGAATATTTTTCTCCCGATAAAACGCCCATATAAGTTATAGGCAAAAATAAATCCCAAAAAACTGCCGACAGTCAACAATAACGTGCTCATGGCGACTCCCATTCCATTGAAACAGTCCCCGCTGTTTTTAGTAAAAATACAATAATCACTTGAACATAATACAGAAATTTAATAATATAGTAAATACAATTTTGAGCAAAATGCCTATTATTACCAGGTAATATTGCATAAAATGTTAATTCAGGAGTTTGATATAAACTTTTTACGTCTCATCAGACAAAATTATACCAAAAAGGATTCTCAATGAAAAAAGATATGTGCGCATCATCTTTGCTGTTTTTTGCAGTAATCACAACATTTATATTTTTTACATGCTCCTGTGACAGCAACAATAGGGTTCAAAAGCTGGGTGAAACGGTACATCAAGCCGGGCAATCCGAATTCTCAGAACAAAAAGAGAATACGATCAACTCTGTAGAAGAATCCGGTCGAGAAATTCCCATTGCTGCCGAGGTGGATGTAATCGTCGCCGGGGGTACGACCGCAGGGGTTGAAGCCGCCGTTGCTGCCGCAAGGCAGGGGGCGAAGGTATTTCTCTTTACCGATCGAACCTATCTCGGGGAAGATATATGTTCGACATATCGTTACTGGCTCGAAAAGGATGAACAGCCTCAGACCGAGCTCGCCATGAAGGCTTTTTCCACCCATGACATCAGCACGGGCCTCAAATTTACCTACGAAGCGGATATGCCGTCCTCTTTCGCGCATACCGATTCAACCCCGCCCTCAATGCTTACGGATGGCCAATGGCAAAACGCGGCCACAGAGAGTGTCCAGTATGACGGAGATGTCTCAATCACACTGATCCTCGATAAACAGCACCATATCAACAGGATCAAGGCGATGGCTTTCTACCGCGCCGCAGACTTCGGAGTATCGAGAATCGTCGTCAGCGCAAGTACTGACGGCAAAAAGTATCAGCAGGTGGATACGATTGGGGGCGTAAACTACCCGGATGTCGAAACGTATGCCTCCTTCGTATTAGAAAAAAATACCAATTTCAAAAGTCAGTACATCAGGCTCTCCTTCGAAAAGAAATCGGATGCATCACGAATCCTGCTCGGTGAAATTCAAATCTTTACCGATGATATCTTCGCCGCATTCAAAAAAGACGGCTATCCAAGGCCGATGCATATTAAGCGGACACTGGAGCAGCAGCTTCTCAGTGAAAATGTAACCTTCCTGTTCGGCTGCTATCCCACGGATGTGCTTGAAAACAGGCAGGGAGATATTCAGGGCCTTATTGTCGCCAACCGGAGCGGGCGTCAGGCCATACTCGCCCATAAAATAATCGACGCGACCTTACGAGCGGATGTGACCCGGATTGCCGGGGCAAAATTCAGGGAATACCCCCCAGGCCCTCAGACGTTCGAAAGGGTGATCTTTGGCGGAAAACCAAACTCATCAAAGCAGATCAAAGCGGCCCAAACGTACCCCGCACCCAAATGGGAGCCGACCATACAAAAGCTTACCCTTCCCAGCGGTGAGCCATGGAAAAACGGACCGCCTGAAGACTGGGACGGAACGTTTATCAATTACACCCTTGAAATTGACATGCCGGACGGCTCCTTTGCCTCTTTTGCCAATGCTGAGCAAATCGCCAGGGATGTCACATTTTCGCTGGACCAGTTTGACCAGGCCCCCAGGCTCTGGCAAATCCCTCCCGACCCGGTACACGGCGAAAAAACAGTATCCCATTGGCCCGGTGCAGACAATATAGATGTCGGGGTATTGAAGCCTGTTGGGGTAGAGAATATTTATGTTCTAAACGGATGTGCGGATATTTCAAGGTCAGCCGCTGAAAAAATGCTCAGGCCTGTCGAATACATGAAACTCGGCAGCCGCCTTGGTAAAATGATCGCCGGGAAGGTCAATATGGATGCGTCTTTCGATATTGCGAATATCTCTGTGCGGAGTAAATCACCCGGAAAAGATACAATCCGTTTAGGCAGAGTCAGGGAACAGCTTGTTGGCTTTCGGTCTACGGACAGGTTGAACAAAAGCGTTCAATCCGATGCAAGATCTCTGCCGGTATTCGGCAGCTATGATGTTGTCGTGGTCGGCGGCGGGACCGGGGGCGCACCGGCGGCACTCTCCGCGGCGCGAAAAGGTGCGAAAACACTGGTCATTGAATACCAAAACGGCCTTGGCGGGGTAAGCACGATGGGATTAATAGGTATCTATTATTTTGGGTACCTGGATGGCTATACAGCCGAGATCGATCGTGAAGTCAGGGCGATGGGGCCCAAAGCGGAAGCACCCAAAGCGGACGGAACAAACGTCTGGAATATCGAATACCGCAAGCAATGGGTACGCTCCGAGATTCAAAAAGCCGGGGGGGAGATATGGTTCTCTTCGCTTGGCTGCGGGGCGTATGTGAACGACGGCAGTGTAAAAGGAGTGATTGTCGCGACACCGTCCGGCCGAGGAGTCGTGCTGGCCAAACGAGTTATCGATTCTACCGGAAGTGCCGATATCGCCATTGCCGCAGGGGCCGATTATGTCTTTACCGGAGCGGATAATGCCGCTGTGCAGGGGACGGGGCTTTCACCGAGAAATATCTATTCCATCGAGTCCCACAGGATACACTGGTATGCGAACACAGACTACACTTTTGTTGACGATACCGATATGTGGGATGTATGGAGAGCTTATGTCGGGGCGCGGGAGAAGTACCGATCTCACTGGGATATTGCCTATTTGATAAACTCTCGTGAGCGAAGAAGGATTGTCGGTGACTACACATTAACCCCGCTCGATATCGTAAACAAACGCATATTCGAGGACACTATCAATATTGCGAGAAGTAATTTCGACTCACATGGTTTTACAACCCACCCCTTTTTCATCCTGACCGCGCCGGACAAAAGACTCATGTATGCTTATGTTCCCTATCGCTGCCTGCTGCCGAAAGGGCTTGACAATATTCTTGTAACCGGCCTTGGCGTAAGCGGCCACCGGGATGCCATGCCGATCATAAGGATGGAACCCGATATCCAGAACCAGGGGTACGCGGCGGGCATGGTTGCCGCCAAAACAGTGAAAGAAAACGTAAAGCTGCGTGATGTTAATTTCAATGAAGTGCAGCAGCAGCTTCTCCAAAAACGCATCCTGACTGAAGAAGTGGTCCATGCTGAAGACATCATGCCGTTTCGCCCGGAGAGAATCGCCGAGGCGGTAGTTAATCTTAAAAACAATTACAAAGACCTTTCAGTGGTGCTGGCACAATTTGAGGATGCCCTGTCCCTGCTGCGGCAGAGCTATAAAAATGCCGCGACAGAGAAAGAGAAACTCATCTATGCTCATGTACTCGGCATGATGGGCGACGGGGCCGGCAGCAAAACCCTCATCGAGCATGTCAACAATACCCCCTGGGATGAGGGATGGAACTTTAAGGGCGGCGGCCAGTACGGCGGAAGCGTAAGTCCGCTCGACAGCATAATCATTGCACTGGGAAGGAGCAAAGATTCCGCCGCGATTAATTGTATTATAAAAAAGATCAATCAACTCGACCCCTCAGCGGAGTTCTCTCATTTCAGGGCGGTCGCCATTGCTGCGGAAAATCTCGGCGACAAAAAAGCAGCCCAACCCCTTGCCCGGCTGATTCAAATGCCCGGAATGACCGGCCATTATGTAACCGTCGATTCGATCAAATCCAACCCGGAAAATTTCATTACCTCCCGGTCGCTTTCCCTCAGGGAGATTATCCTCGCAAGGGCACTGTATCGCTGCGGGGATGTTAACGGACTTGCAGAGGATCTTTTGATTAATTTCAGCAATGATCTCAGGGGGCACTATTCAAGACATGCAACGTCTATATTAAAGGAAAACTTCCCCGCAAAACGATAAAATCAATAAAAAATAGGCAATCTGGAGAAAATGGTTGAAATTATTGATACGATTTTGATATAATGTTTATACATTTGTAAAAGATTATTTTTTGTATGGATAACTAAAAATATCAGGAATGAGTTTATGATGAAGCGGCTGGTTGTTTCAATCGCGGTATGTATAATCTCTTTATACGCATTTTGTGATTCGGTTCTTGAAACGGTTCGCCAAATACCCCAGGTCGATGATGTGGACATTGTGGTAGTAGGAGGCACATCCGCAGGGGTAAGTGCTGCAATTGCAGCAGCCGAGGAAGGAGCCAGCGTATTTTTGGTCTCAGACCGGCCGTATCTCGGTACCGATATTACCGGAACATACCGACTTTGGCTTGAACCCGGCGAAGAGCCCCTGACCGATCTTGAAATTGCGGCCTTTACCCCTCCCCCGGTCGAGTTGAATGCACTTCCACTGACGTATACGGCGGATAGACCCTCCGAAGGTGCACATCAGGATACGGTGCCCCCTTCCATGCTTACCGATGGGAACTGGGCCAGTGCGATCACCCAAAGCGTTCAATACGGCGGGGACGTAAACATCATTGCGGACCTGGGAGAATCAAAGGAATTTGACAGCCTAAAAACTTACTTTTATCAGGACGATTACTCCTATGAAGTCCAAAGCGTAACCTTCAGCATCAGCGATGACGGTGTAAACTGGCAGCAGGTAGCCTTTTTAAATAATGACCTGCTCGGTCCGGACCTTTACAAGTATGAACCGATCATTCTCACCGCTCCGGTGGGCGGTACAGCCCGATATGTAAAATTTTTCTTCGAGCAGGCCCCGACTTCGAGCAGGATGCTCATCGCTGAGATACAGGTTGTTACTGACGACCTGCACGGCTCAGGGGTCAGGCCTCCGACCCCGATAAATGTTAAGGAAACTTTTGATCTTGCCGCTTACGAAGCCGGGGTTACTACCCTGGTATCTTCCTATGTAACCGATATACTCACAGATGAAAATGGAAGACCTGCCGGCGTAGTTGTGGCCAATCGAAGCGGAAGACAGGCGATTAAGGCCAAAACGATCGTCGATGCCACGTTCCGTTCCACGGCTGCCCGTTTGGCCGGTGCTTCGTTTAGCGCCTATCCTTCCGGCCCGCAGGAATTTTTACGCTATGTGATCCGGGGACCCGTCCAAAGCGGACCGGGCATTGTCTCCTCCAGGGTGATGCCGACCCCGGTTAGCGGGAAATACAGCGGGGACTACGATGCCATCGAATATACCCTGAGCATCAATATGCCTGACGGTTCTTTTGACTCCTTTGCCGCTGCCGAGCAGACCGCACGTGACCTTACCTATCATGTCGAGCAGGCGGATTCTTCGGATATGCTCTTTCAGGTCCCGCCGGACCACATGACAGGCCGGGCTTCATACGCAGGCGCATGGACGGCCGCAGGCGATATTCCCATAGGCGCGTTCCAGCCAGCCTCGATTGACGGCATTTACGTCGTGGGCGGTTGCGCAGATGTGCCGAGGCCATGCGCTGAGCAAATGTTAAGACCGTTAAACTACATGCGGACGGGCGACTATGTCGGCCGGGCCGCCGCCGTGGAAGCGATGGCCGCACCTGCCCTTGCGGGGGTTGAGCTTGCAGCCGCCGCAGGGACCGTAACACATACCGGCCAGGTGAAAGAGTCTTTCCTTGCCCCGAGACCTACCTTCCCATGCAGACCCAAAATACAGGCCCGGCAAAGACACCTTCCCGTCCTCGCTCAATATGATGTTGTCATTGTAGGGGGTGGAACCAGCGGGGCCCCTGCGGCAATAGGCGCTGCCCGATACGGCGCGGATACCCTCGTGATCGAATACCTGCACGGTCTTGGCGGTGTAGGCACCCTCGGTCTGATCGGTGCCTACTATGGCGGCAACAGGGTCGGCTTCACCGACGAGGTCAATGACGGCATTGCCGCCATGAATGCACCCGAACTTTGTGAAAGATCGTCATGGAACATCGAGGCCAAGATGGAATGGTACCGACGGGAAGTTCTTTCCGCCGGCGGCGATATCTGGCTGCATACCCTTGGCTGCGGAGCATTCGTAGAGAATAGCAAGTTAAAGGGTGTCATCGTTTCCACACCTCTTGGCAGAGGGGTCATCCTTGCTGATGTGGTTATTGACTCCACCGGGAATAACGATATTACGATTGCTGCCGGCGCTGAATACGACTTTACCGATGCCGATGATGCCGCCTTGCAGGGGACCGGACTTCCGTACCGAAATATCGAAGACGGGTACCGCAAACCCATGTGGCTTACCAACACGGACTGGACCTTTGTCGATGAAAGCGACAGCAGGGATGTCTGGCATGTGTATTACATGGCGAAACGGAAATTCTCCGATGAAGTCTATGACCTGGGTCAGTTGATTCAAACACGTGAGCGAAGAAGGGCAATCGGCGATTACAGGCTCGATGTGCCTGACTTTATTAACCTGAGAACCTTCCCGGATACAATTGTCCAGGCCTATGGGAGCAAATTTGACTCTCACGGCATGACCGTCCATCCTTATCTTCTGATTAATGAAACTCCTCCATATGTGTACTGCAACCTGCCGTATCGGTGCCTGCTGCCGCAGGGGCTGGAAGGGGTTCTCGTTACAGGACTCGGCATCAGTGCGCACCGCGACGCGATACCGGTTGTGCGGATGCAGGCTGATTCACAGAATCAGGGATACGCCGCCGGAATTGCCGCTGCCATGTCACTTGCCAACGGGGGATACCCAAGGAACATTGACATAGATGCTCTGCAGGACGAACTGGTCGCCAAAGGGATCATTGAATCCGCCGTAAAGAGCTGGCAGGACAATTTCCCCTTTAGCGCCGGCGAAGTTTCCAATGCGGTGCAAAATCTTATCAATGCTCCAGCGCAGGATTACGCCGGTCTTGAGACCATTGCGGCACAACTTGATCTTTCAATCCCCATGCTGCGGGACGCATATAATGATCCCGGCGTATCCGACCAGGCGAAACTGAAATGCGCTCACATCCTCGGCATATACAACGATCCCACCGGCGCGGCCAGGTTACTTCAGGAAGTGCAAAGCTATGCGGTATGGGATGAAGGCTGGAACTATTCCGCGGGAGGTCAGTACGGGAAAAGTGTAAGCCTGCTCGACAGCTATATCATTGCCCTGGGCAGAACCGGTTATGCTCCCGCCGTGCAGGCGGTAGTTGATAAACTCGCGATCCTCAATGCCAACAGCTATTTTTCACATCATCGCGCAGCGGCAATGGCTCTCGAAAACCTGGCCGATACGGCCGCGGCCCAGCCCCTGGCCCAACTGCTTGCCAAACCGGGAATGTCCGGGCACTACATAAGAAATATTCCTGAAGCGGAGGCCATTTATTCGGGCAGTGAAAACGAAACCATTCCCCGTCACTACTCGTTAAGGGAAATCATTCTTGCCAGGGCACTGTATCGCTGCGGGGATTATAACGGAATGGGCGAGCAAACTCTGCGGGCTTATATTGATGACTTCAGGGGGCATTTCAGCAGGCATGCCTACGCTGCACTGCAAAATCCGGATTTTAATTGTGATGATTGTGTGAATATCATAGATATGTCTATTTTAGGTCTAAATTGGCTTAAATACTGCGATATGTGCGACGGATCAGATATTGATGGTGATCACAGGGTAGATTGGGCCGATTTAACAAAATTTTTAGAAAATTGGCTTAAATAAGCTTGATGTATGTAAGCAATCTTGCTAAAATGTTATTTACAAATTTGATTTTTCTTTTGTTTGTGAAAATGAAGTAAACTTATTAACCTTATTTTGGAGGAGTTATGATGAAGAAAGTTATTGTTGTACTCACAATTGCATTTCTGGCGGCTGCTTCGTTTGCGGCCTACAATCTCTCATGGACAGGGGGAGCAGGTACGACCGATTGGCATACCGCAACGAACTGGGAAACGGATGGAGGAACCAATGAAATCCCAAGCGGTGACACAATTCTTCATACCGGACCGGGCACAATTGATATGGATGCTGACGGTGAATCCAGCAAATCTCAGCTCGGTGAACTCGGCGATGCCGTACTGAACATCAACAACGGCGCGACATGGGCTTCCAACGGCTGGCTGACCAATGGCTACAAGTTTGGTTACACATCCACGATCAATATTGATGGCACGATTAATGTAAGCACACAGAGGACATATCTTAGCAATGCCGGTGAAGGAATCATCAACGTAAACGGCGGTGCTTTCAACCTTAACGGCCACGGCCTCTATCTTGGACAAAAGTCAACAGGCTATGGCATCCTGAATCTTAACTCCGGTTCTATGTATATCAACGGGATCAGCGGAACCTACTTCTTCGTTGGTTCTTACAGCAATGCCTGGGAAATCAATATTGACGATGGGATCCTCACGGTCAACGGCGATGTGACGGATTTTGTCGCTACGTATGCCGATCAGTTTAATCCCATAAACGGGAAAACCGAAATCGTTGCTGAACTCAACCCATTTGGTCAAACAGTAATCTATGCGACTCCGGAACCTGCGACCTTTGGACTTCTCGGGCTGGGCTTCGCAATGCTGAGAAAGAAAAAATAAATTTCAGGATTGTTTTAACAAGTTGGTACAATAACAAAGGCGGGGTCGTTGGCGGCCCCGTCTTTTTTTTATCATTCTGCCCTGACAGATACATGGATATGGAGAGCCTTTCATGACGGTTGATTTAAGTAGGGCTTGCTGAATAATTTGGAAGTTCTTTTTTTACAATGGGATGGGGTT